>JAFYQC010000085.1 GCA_017547265.1 Kiritimatiellia bacterium
GGCGCGACGATCATTGGCGTGGACGATGCCGAGGGCTATCCGATGCGCGAGACGCGCATCGAGGGCGAGACTTGCCAGTATTACCCTGCGCTCGTCAATGCCGATGGATGCGACGGCTTCAAGATTTCTGGCGAGGGTGTGATAGACGGTCACGGCGCGAATACGTGGGAGGAGTTTTGGACGAAGCGCGCGGCAGCACGGAAGAAGGGCGGCGACTTGCGCAACAAGGATCTTATGCGTCCGCGTGTCCTCTATGTCTCGCGGTCAAAGAATGTCGATGTTTCGGGCGTGACGTTCAAGAACTCCAAGTTCTGGACGACGCACTTCTACGACTGCGAGGATGTCGTAGTTCACGACTGCTCGATACTGGCCGACGTCCTGAAAGACTCGAAGGGGAAAGAGCTTAAGGGCCCGTCGACGGATGCAATCGACATCGACAAGTGCCGCCGCTTCACGGTTCGTAATGTCGATATCTCCGTTAATGACGACGGCGTTGTTGTGAAGGGCGGCAAGGGCGCTTGGGCGGACGACTACGTGAAGTTCCCGGGGAATGGTCCGTCGGCGGATGTCCTTGTCGAGAACTGCACATTCCGCTATCCGACTCACAGTGCACTGACGCTTGGCTCGGAGTGCCCCGCTGCGACGAACGTTACGATGCGCGGTTGCACGATGGACGGCTGCGGGAACATGCTCAACCTAAAGATGCGCACCGATACGCCGCAGCACTACGCGAACGTCCTCGTCGAGAACTGCCGCGGCAAATGCTCCGTTGTTTTGAGCGCCAAGGCGTGGAGCCAGTATCACAACGCGCAGGGCCGCTCGGAAGAGGAACTAAAGAGTTTTGCGGACGGCGTGACGCTTCGAAACAACATGATCGAGGCGCCAGTCAATATCGATATGAAGCGCAAGGACGCGCGACTCGAAGTAAAGAACCTCAAGTTCGACGGCAACGTGCTCTATCAAATGGCGAGCAATCTTCCTCTGAAGCACGATGGATATGTTGTCGAGAAGTCGGACATTGGTCTCGTCGTCAAGGCGACGACGCGCCGCGCGTTTCTTTATGCGAACTACGAATCGAATCGCTGGATGAACGCGCCGAGTTATCCTTTTGTGCGCGACCCTCACTTCAAGTTTCGTGGGCTTGACATCAGCCGTTCGCCTGAGCCGCTAAAGGAGTGGATTGCCGCGACAGGCGCGAACGCCGTATACTTGAAGCGCGGGAGACCTGACGCCAAGCTGCTTCGGGAGTGCGCCGAGCTTGGCATTCCGGCTTATGGCTTTCTTTACGGGTGCGATGCCGCGAAGTGGAACCGCGAAAAGTATGACGCGTTTGTTGCCGCGCATCCTTCGGCGAAGGGCGTGACGCCGCAGAAGTCGTGGGAGAAAGGCACGATGTGTCCGAGCGATCCTGCGACACGCGAGTTCTTTGCCGCGACAATGCGCGAGTTGGTAGGGGCGCCTCTCCGAGGCGACCGTAGCGGGCGTGTCGAATGCGCGTCGACGCTGGCTGGCGTCGTTGTCTGCCTTTGGGATGACTACGGACTCAATTGCGTATGCGACCGCTGCAAGGCGAATGGTTTTGCGGGCAACTGGGGGCGGCAAGTGGCGTTTGCCGTCAAGTCGTGGGAAGATGCGGTCACCCCGCTCGGCAAGGAACTTATAGTTCGCACTTGGGCGAGCGGTGCTTCGCATTGGCTTGGTGACGAATGGGTGCATGCGCCTGGATATGGTGGCGAAAGTGGCGAACCGTTCGCCGTCTGGGGCGAGGCGATGCGCACGGCAGGAAAGAGCGTCAAGTTTCAGACGAAGGTCTACAATGCTGACTGCCAGCCAGATCCGCCGTTCTCCGCGCTTCTGCAGGTCGCGCCGCGCCGTGAGATTGCCGAATGGCAGATCACGGGGCAGACGGTGGGGCTTCAGTATCTTCCCGCGTCCGTCGTCGATCAGACGGCGCGGCAGATGCGCCGCGCTGCCGAACTAGTCTCGCCCGAGGACGGTGTGATGATCTACACCGGCGCGTATCACCGGAACGATGGATATGCGGCGCTTTCAGACGACCTCAACTCCGTGAACATTCATGTCTGGCGTCAGCTTTCGTGGAATCCTAACGATGACGTGGAGTCGCTCTGGCGCGAGTGGGCCTTGCCTCGTCACAGCGCAAGCGCCGAGGCGGTCATAGCGGCGATGAAGTCGAGCGAGAGGGCGACTGTCGCGGCGTTTTCGCCGCTGGGGCTCGGTGCGCCGACGGAATCTCACTTCGCCAAATCAGTTGAGCGGCGAGAGTCGCTTCTAAGATACACGAACAGGTTCTTCCTGCCCGAAGGAATCGCCGCGCTTGCGCCTGCGAAGGAGAATATTGCGCGAGTCATCGCGGAAAAAGACGCCGCGCTCGCACAACTTAAAGGCGACGGCGAAAGGTTCGACTGGTTGCGGGCGCAACTTAAAGTTTCGCGTGCACTTGACGGGGCACTTTGGCGCTACTTCCATCTGCGCGAATGTGCGAAGGAAGGGCGTATCGACACGGACGATCTTGCCGGAATCGAAGCCGACTTTGAGACGGTTCGTTCTTGCGTCAAGGATGTTTGCCCTGGACTTGGAAGCCCCATTCCGCTGATGCGCGACATCCTCGACAAGGCGCGGCAGCTTGTTCCATCGCCGGAGCGCACGGCGGCAAAGCTCGCGGAACTTTTCCTCTCGACCTCGCCCGATCTCTACAAGCCGCAGGGATATCGTGGCGGGAAGGCGTATGGCGGTAGTGAACTTGTCCACTATTCAGTCGTATCGCTTTGGGTGAATGCGCTTGAGTGTGCGCACATTGCGGGCGACACGAATCTCGTGCAGCGGCTCGTCGCGGCGTTTGAACCGGCGTATGGCGCGAAGAAGATTTGGATGAACGACTATAGGCATGTCGATCTCTCGATAGTCGGGGCGATTCCGCTTGAGATTGCGATTCTGACCGGCGACAAGCGTGCGAAAGAATTGGGGCTTATGTACGCAGATCGCCAGTGGGAGGAGCCGCGCGAAGGGCTCGACTGGGGCGAGAGGTGGTACGACGCGATTCCGCTTGCGGAGCGTCATGAGAATTGGGAGAAAGGATTTACGCCTGAGACGCGCCTGTGGATCGACGATATGTACATGGTGACATTTCTACAGTCGCAGGCGTATCGCCTCACTGGAGACCGCAAGTACATCGAGCGTGCTGGGAAGGAGATGTGCATGTATCTCGAGAAGCTTCAGCGGAAGGACGGGCTTTTCGACCATGCGCCCGGCGCGCCGTTTGCGTGGGGGCGCGGCAATGGATGGATGGCCGCTGCGATGGCGATGAACCTGCGGCACATTCCGGAGGACTCGAAGTGGCGCGCGCCGATTCTAAAGGGGTATCGCAAAATGATGTCAGCGCTCCTTAAGTGGCAGCGCCCGAACGGGCTTTGGGGACGGCTCGTGAATGATCCTGAGAGTTACGACGAGACGAGTGCGACGGCGATGTTCGCCTATGCGTTTGCCGAGGGAGCGAAGGCGGGCGTGCTCAACGGGGAGTACAAGGCGGCAGTCGAGAAAGCGTATGCCGCGCTTGTTGCGCGTCTCGACGAATACGGAAACTTGCCTGACGTCTGCGTGGGAACGGGTTGGAAGAACGACCGCCGTCATTACCTGACGCGCCCGAGGTGCATCGGCGACCCTCACGGCCAAGCCCCTCTTCTCTGGCTATGCGGCGCGCTGATGGGCAGCAAATAGGTTGATTCCATTAGGGTGATGGACTATTGACCTTATAAGGCAAGTTATAGTATATTATACGCCATAACTACCCTTATAAGGTATATTATGGTATATAGGACACGAGAAGAGATGCTTAAGGTCTTGGGAGAGAATCTTAAGGCTTCCAGACTTGCAGTCAATCTGTCGCAGCAAGTTGCGGCAGAGCGTAGTGGCATTTCCCTAAAAGCCGTTCGCAACATCGAAGCAGGCGAGAATGCGTCGACATTGTCGCTTATCTCGTATTGCCGGACTTTGCAAGAGACCGATTGGCTTATGATGCTTGCTCCACCCGAATTGGATGCATCGCTTTTCGAGCGGAAGGATGCGACAAAAAAGCGCCAGCGCGCAGGACGTTCCAGAAAGGAGGTCGCCCATGGCTGAATTAAAACATGTCAGGCGGATAATGGTCTCGCTTTGGGGCGAGCGCGTGGGAACCATAATACCGATAGATTCGAGGCAGGAGTCGTTTGCGTTTCAGTATGACCGTAAATTCTTGAAGTCGGGTATCGAGATATCGCCTTTGATGATGCCTCTTCGCAGAGAGCCCTATGCGTTCACGGATTTGCCGCGCAGCGAATACGCCGGGTTGCCGCCGGCCTTTTCAGATTCGCTTCCAGATGCGTTTGGGCGTGGGCTGATCGACCGATGGCTTGAGGAAAAAGGATATGCAAGGTCCGAGATAACGGCATTGGACCGTCTTGCGTATATTGGACGGCGTGCCACAGGTGCGCTATGCTACGAGCCCGACCATGGTCCGGGTGGACGTCCTGCCGCGTTCGAGATGAGAAAGCTCGTAGATGCCGCCCGCCGAGCTGTAAACGGCGAGCTTGAGAATCTTGACGGCGAAGAGGCGTTGCGAGCAATCGTTCGGATTGGTTCGTCCGTTGGCGGCGCGCAAGCGAAGGCGCTTATTGGCTGGAACCGCGAAAGCAACCAGTTTCTTTTCGGCGACCGGGATCTTCCAGAAGGGTTTGAACACTGGATAATAAAGTTTACGCCGAAAGAGTATCCGTGGCGCGGGAGAACCGAGTACGAGATATACAAAAAGGCCAGGGCGGCTGGAATAGACATAAGCGAATCGGCGCTTTATGAGTTAGACGGAATCGAGCACTTCATGACGAAACGCTTTGACCGTGACGGCATGAAGCATCACCATGTGCAGACGCTCTCGGCTATGGCTCACTTCCCGATGTCCGTTCCAAAAGAGTTTAGGACATACGAGCAGTATCTGGCCACCGTTGACGCACTGCATCTTGGGTATGAGGCCATGGAGCAGGCTTTCCGCCGGATTGCCTTCAACGTTGGCATAGACGAATGTGACGATCACACGAAGAACTTTTCGTTCATATTGGCCGAGGGAGGCGAATGGAAGCTGGCCCCGGCGTATGACCTGACGGGCTCGAAGTTCCCGTCGGACGATCCATGGTCGGCTCATGGTGGTTGCCATCAGCTGTCGGTCAATGGCAAGCAGTCGAAGATTACCGACGACGACCTTCTCGCCGTTGCGGATAGGTTCGCCATCGGCACGGCCCCGCGTGTGCTGGGTGAGGTCAAGAACGCGATAGGTCGGGCGGGCTGAGACCCTCCACGATGGGGTAGGGTGGCGGCGTTGCCGATTTGGTATAATGTAGCCGTATGGGAAGGTATGCCAAGAAAATCGTCGCGGTGGCGTTTGCCGTGCTGTTCGGAGTGTGCGCCGGCGAGACGCTGTCTCCTCGCGAGTTCCTTAAGCTTGAGCCCGAAGAAGTCGCCAAGGGCGGAGAGGCATCGGTGCGCGGCGTTGTGACGTTCGTGTCCGGCATCGAGCGTCGTTTTGTCATTGCGCCGCAGGACAATACGCGCCATGCCGGCGTGATGGCTATTTGCGGCGACGGCGTCAAGTCCCCGGAGAACGGCGACCTGGTGCTTGTCTCGGGACGGGTTGCCAAATACGAGGGGCTGCCGGCTATCGACGCCTCTCGCGTCGACGTCATACGCAGCACGACTTTGCCTATTGCCTCTGGTGCGAAGCAGTACAACTTCCGTCGCGGACTCCTCTTCAACCGCCGCGTTTCACTTACAGGCGTCGTGAAGGGAATGCGGCAGGAGGACGCGGCGTCTGGGCCTGTTACTGTCATGAGCCTCGAGCTCGACAACTATGTCGCCTGCGTCAAGATACCTGGCGTTGTAGATGCAGACGGAGTAGTCGGCGAGACGGTGCGCGTGACGGGGCTTGCAGTCAACCGCAATGCGGATGACGGACTTTTCCTAGATGCCGAGCTCGAGGTCTCTGGTGTGGACGCGCTTGATGTCATCGAGCGAAACGAGGCGGCTCCGTATATAATAGCGGCAATCTGCGTTCTTGGCGCGATTGTCCTGTTCTTCGCGGGGACGTCTTTTGTTCTCTGGCGTCGCGCTGTGCGCGTAAAGCGCGACATGGAAGTCGTCGCTGCCGAGAGAAGGCGCATGGCGGCGGACTTGCACGACACGATTGAACAGCATCTCGCAGGCGCGAACCTCATCGCGGCCGGTGTGCAGTCTTTGGATGGAGTCACGCCCGAGGTTGTGGAGGCGATGAAGACTCTTGCGGGGCTTCTTGCGAACGCAAAGGCAGAGGTCAGGAGTTCCGTCATGAACCTGCGTAACGCCGGGGATGCCTCGGTGCCGCTCTCCGACACAATCGGGAGCATGGTGACTTCGCTAAAGAAGACGGGAGTTCGGGCGAGGAAATGCCTGCGCGGACTTCCGGATACGTTGCCAGAGGTAGTGGCGCACGATCTTGTGCAGATCATCCGCGAGGCGACGACGAACGCCGTGAAGCACGGCAAGGCGGGGAGGGTCGTGTTCACGTCCGATCCGCTTCCAGACGGCGGGTTCGAGTTCAAGGTCTTGAACGACGGGGCGCCCTTCGAGATCGATAGTGCGCTCGGTCCGGAGACAGGTCACTACGGGCTTAGCGGTATGCGTGAGCGTGCGCTACGTAGCCGCCTCGGAATAGAGTGGGGTCGCGACGGGCGGTGGACGTTCGTCAGGATCGTTGCGGAGAAAGGTGTCTTATGATAAAGGTTGCGGTGATAGACGACCATGCCGTCGTTCGCATGGGGCTCAAGTATGTTCTCGGTGTCCGTAAGGGCGAGTTCTCGTTCGTCGGCGAGTGGCCGGGCGGTGATGGTGCGGTCGAGTTCGTGAAGAAGGTCGATCCCGATGTCGTTCTTCTCGACATCCGCATGCCTGACCGCGACGGTATTTCCGTCCTCGGTGACATACTGGCCGTGCGTCCGAAGCAGAAGGTTATTATGCTCACGACGAGCGATGCCGACAACGATGTCTACCAGGCGCTGTCGCTCGGGGCAAAGGGTTATCTGCTGAAGGACCGCGATGCCGCGGAGATAACTTCTGCGCTGAACCGCGTGATGCAGGGCGGCAAGTATGTGCCGGAACAGGTGATGGAGCTTTTCCGCAAGCGTCAGATGACGCCTGGGCTCACACCGCGCGAGACCGAAGTGCTCACGCACCTGCGCGATGGTCTTACGAACGAGGCCATTGCGGAGCGGCTTGGCGTCACGAAGGACATGGTCAAGCTGCATCTCAAGAACATCTTCAACAAGCTTGACGTCAACGACCGCGTTTCCGCCGTCCGCGAGGCGTATACGCGTGGCTTTCTGAAGTAACTGCGCCCTATCCCATCGGGTAGGTGCCGCGTGCCCGAATTATGGTAGAATGTCGGCATGAAAAAGACATCTACTGTTGCGTGCGCGTTTTTGCTTATGGTTGCCTGCGCCCAGGCCGGCAATGCCCTGAACCTGAATTCCGACTGGCGGTTCAGTTGGACGAAGGCGCCGCTTCCGCTTTCGAATTGCGTCAAGTCGATGGAAGCGTCAGGCGTGGCCGTCTTCGCTGCTGAATACGATGACAGCGCATGGGAGCAAGTCTCGATCCCGCATCCCGTCAATGCACACGATACTTTTGACGAACATGCCGTCGATCCTGGCGAGGCGTCGTTCCGCCGCGACATGATGTTTTACAGGAAGCGCTTTACGCTTTCGGAGGGAAGAGGGAAAAGGGAAGAGGGAAGAGAGACGAGGGAAGAGGGAAAAGGGAAGTGGGAAGAGGGAAGAGGGAAGGCGTTTTTGACTTTCGAGACTGTTAGGCAGACTGTCTATGTTTGGGTCAACGGAAAGTTCGCCGGATACTACGAGGCGGGTATCGCGCCTTGTGCATTCGATGTCACGGAGCTTTTGAAGGATGGCGAGAACGTCTTATGCGTTGCGACGGACAACACCGCTATGCGCGGGTCGAAGTATTTCAACAAGGAGACGATTCCGGGGCACGAGCCAGGCGACGGCTCTGGTCAGTGCTGGCAGTGGAACACCACGGACTTCAATGAGGTTCAGGGCGGGCTTGTCGGCAATGTGTCGCTTGTTGTGAAGCCGACGAAGACCTATTTGACGCTTCCATACTACAACAACCTCAAGACCGTCGGCACATACGTGACGGCAAAAGACTTCGACTTCGAGAAGGGCACGGCGACCATCTGCGTCAAGGCCGAGGTTAGGAATGAAAGCGGAAAAGAAGTCAAGGCGAAGGTTAAAGTTTCGGTCAGAGACGCGGTAAATCTCACGCCGAGGTGCAGAGAGGCGGAGAGCGCAGAGGTTTTTGGGGATGCCTTTGGCACGGGGTCTGGGGCGGTGCCCCAGATAGGCCACAATCTCCGCGACCTCTGCCTCTCTGCGACTCTGCGTGAGATAAATCATGCTTCTGATGCCAGCACTGTCTTTCCAACCGCCCTTGAAAGCGATGTCTACGAGCCGTCACCAGCGCCGACGCGAGTGAACACTCCAGAAGTTGCCTACATCGAGGCGAGCGGCAAGGCAGAAGGGCTTGTCTTCTGGTCTCCTGATACGCCCCACCTCTATGATGTCGTTGTCACTCTCGTTGACGAGAATGGCGCCGTGCTCGATAGCGAGACGATCCGCACTGGTTTCCGCGAAGTGAAGTACGATGCGGCTAAGGGCGGACTTCTCGTCAACGGAAAGAACACTTGGCTCACCGGCTATGCTCAGCGCTCTACCGACGAATGGGCGGCAATCGGCATTCCGCCGCAGTGGATGCAGGACTTCGATGCGGAGCTCATCAGGAAGTCAAACGCGAACTTCGTCCGCTGGATGCATGTCGCCCCGAAGCCCGCGCCGATGCGCGCCTTCGACAAATACGGCATCGTGAACGCCGTGCCAGCGGGCGACAAGGAAGGCGATGCATCGGGGCGCACTTGGGCGCAGCGTGTCGAGGCGATGAGGGATGTCATCATCTACTTCCGCAACTCGCCGTCTGTCTTATTTTGGGAGGCGGGGAACAACCAGATTACGCCAGCGCACATGAAGGAGATGGTGGAGCTAAAGAAACTGCTCGATCCCGACGGCGGGCGTTTTATGGGCTGCCGCACGCTCCAGACGAAGGAGCAGGTCGCGGAGGCGGAATATGTTGGTACGATGCTCCATCGCCACGAGATGCCCGCGTTCGACTCGATGCGCGCGCTCGGGAAGTTCATGCCTATCATGGAGACGGAGTACGCGCGTCAGGAGTCGCCGCGCCGCTCGTGGGATGATTTCACCCCGCCAGACTACGACTACCGCGGCAAGTTCCTTAACGGCGGCAAGAAGGAGACTGGCTTTGACGTCTACGACCAGACGCAGGAGGACTTCGCGCTTTCGACGGCGAAGGAATACGCGGCGTTCTATGGCTCGCGCAGTTTCGGGAAGGGCGCGAAGACATACGCGGCGTGCGCGGCTTTGTGCTGGACAGACTCGAACCAGCACGGGCGCAACTCGTTCAGCGAGAACTGCCGTTCGTCTGGCCGCGTCGACGCGGTGAGAATCCCCAAGATGAACTTCGACGTTTTCCGTGCGATGCAGTCGCAGGATCCAGCCGTGACGCTTGTCGGGCACTGGAGCTATCCGAAGTTTTCCGCCGATACATATTGGTATCCCGTCAAGAAGTTCAACGGCAAGTTTATGGAAGAGACTGGCGAGAAGGCGCAGCGCGATCCGCTGAAGAAGACGGTCTACGCGATTGGCTCGGCGCACTGCGCGTCAGTTGAGCTTGTGGTCAATGGAAAGTCGAAGGGCGTCTCTTCTTCGCCGAAGGATGTATTCGTCTACGAATTCCCGAATGTTGATGTCACTGAAAGCGGAACGGCGGAGGTGATTGCGCGAGACGGCGAAGGCAAGGAGATTGCGCGGCATCGCGTTTCGACGTTCGAGGGACGTGGCAAAATTGCCGCGGAGACGACGACAGGTCCAAAGGGCTGGCTTGCCGATGGCTCGGACCTTGCAATTGTAGACTTCCGTCTCGTCGACGAAAAGGGAACAGTCCACCCATTTGCTTCGGGGAAGATTTCATTTGACCTAGCATTCGAGCCGCTCAACAACTCCTCTACTCCTCCACTCTCGCACTCCTCCACTTCCCCAGTCTTCATGGGTGGCTGGAACTCCGGCACGTTTGGCGAGACATCGCCAGTGGGCAAGGACTTCGTGAATCTTGAATGCGGCATTGCGCGCGTGTTCGTCAAGGCAGGGCGCACGGCGGGCAAGGCGACGCTGAAGTGGAGGTATGATGGGGAATCCTCCTTCGCTAAAGCTACGGAGGACGGGGCAGCCACGGGTGTGGTCGAGCTTAAGCTGGCTCCTGTTGATGAGAAGGGTGGGATTCTTGCTGAAGGGCCGCAGGAGTTTGGTCCTAACCGTCTCTCCTTTGGGCGCAAGACTAATGTTCCATTTGTTCAGGATTTGACCGGCGTTGCGTCTGCCGCCGTTAACTACGCCGTCTTTGTAAATGGCGTCGAGGTAAAGTTTGCGAAAGGGCTTGGAAGTCCGGTGAAGCCCGACGACAACACGGGTGTCTGCTGTGCATTCGCGCCGGTTCTTGCTGCGCTGAAGGCGGCTGGAGCGGAACTTGAGTACATCGAGGAGCCGAAGAGGATTCCTGCGAACAAGAAGTGGTTGAGGAAGCTTAGCCCGACGCCGTTTGTTCCGATGGTGACCGTCAAGGCGGGTGGGCGCGAGATAGACGCATGCGCAGGATTTACGGAACTCTTCCTCGACAACGGCAAGGACAAGAACCTCACGAACTGCGAAATCTACTCGGTAGGGAAGAAGAATGCGGCCATTGTCTGCGGAGAACTTGCCGCGCTCGTTGGCTACATCCCCGACGTCGGCATAAAGACCGATGCGAAGACGAAGCGCGTCGAAATCTCAGTGAAAGGAAAGCATCCATGACGTTAACTTTTTTGCTCGCAGCCGCGCTGTCCCTTCAAGGCGAAATCGATGCTGTCGCCGAGAGGGGTGGCGGACGCGTGACTGTCCCCGCGGGGGAACACTTCAGCAACGGTCCAATTCGCCTGAAGAGCAACGTGGAATTGCATCTTGAGGAAGGCGCGAAGATTGTGTTCTCCGACGATCCGGCGAAATACCTGCCCGCAGTGCCGACAAGCTGGGAGGGCGTTGAGTGCCTCAACTATTCTCCGCTCGTATACGCCTATGGTTGCACGAACGTCGCAATAACGGGAAAGGGGACGTTTGCGCCCAAAATGGACTTTTGGCGCACTTGGTTTGGCCACAAGGGGGACGGCCTTCGCGCCGCTACGCGCAAGCTTTACGACTGGTGCAGCTTCAACGCCCCGCTTGAGGAGCGCGACTTGACGAAGTTGCCTAAGTCGAATGTCAGGCCGCATCTTATGCAGTTTAACCGCTGCAGGAATGTGCGGCTCGAGGGGTTCAAGATACGTGAGTCACCATTCTGGACAATTCACCTTTATCTCTGCGACGGAGTAGTTGCGCGGGGGCTTGATGTCTATGCTCATGGGCGCAACAACGATGGCATTGACATTGAGATGACGAAGAATGTCCTCGTCGAGAACTGTCGCTTTGACCAGGGCGATGACGCGATAGTGATTAAGGCGGGACGCAACCAGGATGCCTGGCGGCTCGCGACCCCGAGCGAAAACATCGAGGTGAGGAACTGCACTGTCGTGAATGGGCATGTGCTGCTGGGCGTTGGAAGTGAAATGTCTGGCGGCGTCAGAAACGTCTACATGCATGACTGCACCCTCGAGAGTGAAGCGCTTCGTCTCTTCTACGTGAAGACGAACGAGCGTCGCGGCGGATTCGTCGAGAACATCCGCATGGAGAATGTCAAGGCCAAGAAGGTGCGATACGGCATAATGTCCGTTGAGACCGATGTCCTCTACCAGTGGAAGGAATTTCCGACGCATGAAGTTCGCGTAACGCCGATAAAGAACCTCTCGATTAAAAATGTCGAAGTTGATGAAGCCGATCGGCTTGTGCATATTCTTGGCGATGCGCGTTGCCCGGTGGACGGCGTGACGGTGGAGAATGTCAAAGTCGGCAAGTTGCACAAAGCGGACCGAATTGAAAACGCCACCAATGTGAAAGTGTCGAAGGCCGTGACTGCAGATGTAAAGGAGTGACAGCAATGAGACTTGCTACGGCGACAATCCTTCTTGTGTCGGCGCTTGCCGTGAATGCGGACGGCGTGAAGTATCGCGGCATCTTCGTGAACGACGAGGACTGGAGTTTGCGCCCGTGGGCGGTTAAGCACTTTGGAAAGAAGGAGCAGATCGGCACCCGTGCGTATGAAGAAATCTTCTCGCTGATGGAGAAGGATGGTTTGAATCTGATCTGGCCTGCTATGCACGAGGGCGGCTACGAGTTCTCGTCGCGCCCAGAAAACCTCGAGCTTGCAAGGAAGCACGGGATAGTTGTCGGGACGAGTCACTGCGAGCCGATGCTACGCAATAACTGCTACCTGCCGAAAGAGGACAAGAAGAAGTGGAGCTGGACGGCAAATCGCGATTTCCTCGTTGACTACTGGAAAGAGGGCGTGAGACGTGGGACTGGTTTTTCTAACCGTGTAGAACGTGTAGATCGTGTAGAAGATATTTTGTGGACGATCGGCATGCGCGGAATCCACGATGGAAAGATGCAGGACGGCAAGACGACGGAGGAGAAGATCAAGATTCTCGAGGAGGTCTTTGCCGCGCAGTGCGCGATGCTTCCCGAAGGTGCGGCGAAGCTTTTCGTTCCGTATAAGGAGGTCCTTCCGATCTTCAATGCGGGGCTTAAGGTTCCGAAGGACGCGACGATCATGTGGACGAACGACAACTTCGGCTATGTGCGTCGTGTCGGCGGCCCTCAGTGCCAAGGATACGGCGGGGGAATCTACTGGCATGCGTCCTACCATGGCTCTCCGCATGGCTACATCCATCTCTGCACGACGCCACCTGCGTTCATGTGGTACGAACTGGTGGCGAAATGCTGGGAAAACGGAGTGCGCGATGTGTGGATGGTCAACGCCGGTGACGTTTTCCAGGCGGAGATTCTTCTCGACGCC
>JAFYQC010000086.1 GCA_017547265.1 Kiritimatiellia bacterium
CAACCCTCGTTGTACGGAAGTCATTGCGATCAATATGATAACCATATCCATCAATGCCGCCGTCATTACTGACCTGCACACCTTTTACCGCATCGAATTCAACGCCCATTTTGTTCAATAACGCCCGCGAAAAAGCCTCAAACTTTTTAGGCGACATTCCAGCAATTGCATCAAGCAACTTTCTCTCAAACTCTTCTATTAGCTTGTCCTCTGCTCCGGATTCCTCTTCACTGTCGTCAATATCAAAGTCTTTTTTCTTTCTGCCTTTACTAAGTTCCTCCCAATGCTTCTTTGATGCATCAATGATCTTCCAAACATCAAGTGCTTCTAAATCAAGGTTCTCGCCTTTCTCTGTCAAAACCACGGGCGATGACCGCGAGAATGTAACCAAATTATTGAAAAGCAAGTCCTTGATCGCAAAGTTGAACTTGAAATTAAACTCCTTGTAGGCGTTCCCCTTATTCTTAGATATCGACACTTTCTCAGCGTACTCTGCAATCTGATCATCCAAGTCGGCAATGCGCTCTTTGATCTCCGAACGCTCCAACTGCCCCCCTGCGTCCTGCAACACTTTCAAGATGGGCTTAATGAGATATGCGATTTTCCCATCAGCAGTCCTTTTGCTCAATTTAACGCAATCTTCTTTTTTCATTTCAGCTCCTCCGTAAATTACCTCGCCCCCGCCGCGAACGCCGACTTCTTGATACGACGGATTTCGCCAGAGTCAAGTTTTGTGAAGGCAAAGCACTTCTTGCCGAGGTCTTTGAGCGACGCGCCGATGAGGTAGAGTTCCTTGTCGTCGACGATGAAGAAGCGGTCGTGGAAGGATTCGTTGTAGCGGACGGCGAGCTTCGGGTACTGGGCATTGAAGGTCTTGACGTCGGCGTCGGAGATCTTGCGGTGGGGAACGTGCTTCTTGTCGTAGTGCTCCGAGGTGAAGACCGTCACCTTCACGCCCTTGCGTTTCTTTGCGAAGAGGTCCAGCACCTCCGGCGTCGCCCAGTTGTCTATGAGGATCAGCGACCGCTTGGCGCCCGCGACCAGCTTCAGCACCAGCGCCCGTGCATCCCACAGCTGCCCGTCGTAGAACACGCCCTGCGTCGGGGCTTCGCCAGCGTTGAGACGATTCAGGATCTCATTTACTTTCCCTTCTGTCGCAATCTGACGTTGCTCAACACTTTCAATCCGTTGAAACACCTGTGCGTTCGCAAGAATGAACTTCCGCATGGCGACAAAGGTATTGACAATCCTAACAGACACCTCAGCGGCAGTCTTTGATTTAAGTAAAGATGCCAGCATGACAACGCCATGCTCTGTAAATGCGTATGGCCTGTAGCGCAAACCTCCTCTTCTTGAAGTCGCAATTTGCGACTTCAAAACACTATTAGTCAAATGGCTCGTTTCGTTTGAGGTAACATTTTGTGACCTCAAACTATCAAACTCGTCTTGCGTCAGCTGAAATACGAATCCCTCGGGGAATCTGTCCGCATTTCGTTTCACGGCTTGGTTAAGCGCCTTTGTCGGCACACCGTACAGTTCCGCCAGATCACGGTCAAGCATGACTTGTACGCCACGCATGGCAAGTATACGACCTTGAATCTTTTCGGGCGAAACATCATTCATCGTTATCTGTCTTTCATTCTTCATTGCGTATATTATACCAAACATCTCGCCTTTACACTCATTCCAAACGCCGATTTCACCGCGGCAAAACCGCCGCGAGATTAAATCGCGACACATTTGCACCCCGCATTGAGCTCGCCTTCGGCGACTCCGCTTCGCTCCGGGGGATACGCGGGCAAGGTTAAGCGAGCTGACGGGACGTCGGCGAGCGCAGAAACTACGAAGAAAAATGCGCCTTATGGAAGGTGAGGCAAGGGACGAGGGGGCGAGTGCCGAACTGAGCGACATGCAACGACGCAGTTCGTCAGATGCGCGGTGAGACACGTCGCAAGGCGAGGAGGCGGTATTCCGCCGACAAAGCATTGCGGCGCGTATCGCCGCGAAGACGACGGGAGCGGCGGCGCAGGGAGCGGGAGAGAGGCCGAGACCCCGAGCACCGCGCCGAACTCCCGAGGGTGCCAAGCGCGGCTTTGTTTCGGGCCGAAGCCGGGCGGAACCTTTCTGGGCGCGGCGGATTCGACAGGACCGCGGCCCGCCGGCGTATATGTATACGCCAAGCGGCCGCGTGGACGGAGAAGCCGCCCGCCCAGAAAGGCGAGCACGGTTGCCCGAAACAAAGCCGCACGTTGACAGGCAAACCAGCCCGGCACAGAAAAGCCCTGCACAGTCGCCGAGCGGCGATTTTAAAACGCAGCACAAAACAAGATAGGCAAACTACCGCGACCTAAAGTCACCAAACAAGGTCTTCTGCTGCGAAAACAGGGCCCTCGATGCAGCAGCGGGAATTGCCGCGCACCGTCTTCTGGATGCAGGCGTAGCACGCGCCTACGCCGCAGACCATGTGCCTGTCCATCGAAATCCACCCCTTCGACTTCGTGCCTGTCGCGCGAAGCGCAACGGCCTTGAGCATCGGGTCGGGGCCGCAGGCGAACAGCTCAAACTTCTCGCCCGCAGTCTTGATGCGGATAAGCTCGTCGTCGAGAGGGTCGGTGACAAGCCCCTTCGTGCCGAAGCTGCCGTCATTTGTCGCGGCGTGGACTTCGACGCCAAGCTTCTCAAAGCGATCAAGCGCGAGAAGATCGTCTTTCGTCCGGCCGCCGACAAAGAGACACGGCTTTACGCCGACGGCAAGGAGCCGGCGGGCGAGGAAATAGAGAGGAGCTACGCCAAAGCCGCCGCCAACGAGAAGCGCCGCACCGTTGCACTTTAGCGGGAAACCATGCCCAAGCGGGCCAAGCACCGAAACGACATCGCCCGGCTTCACGGCATTGAGCGCAGTGGTGCCACGGCCAATCGTCTTGTAAAGAAGCTCAAGCCGCCCTTCCTCGGCGTTGAAGATGGAGAATGGGCGACGCAAAGCGCTTGCTTCAAGCGCTGGCACACGCACATGCACAAACTGCCCGGGTATCGCACCCTCGGCGATCTTCGGCGCATCGAACGAGATGAAGCGGTAGCCGCTTCCAAGCTCGCGATGCTCGATTACCTTGCATTTCTCGTCAGTCATAAGTTACCTTCCTAAAAATTTTTAACGCAGAGACGCGTAACCGCCGCGCAAGCGGGGCTCGCGATTTGTAGCGAGCCAAGCCGAGCGAAGCGAGTGCCGAGAGTCGCAGAGACATTCATTTTGAGTGTCCTAATCTCTGCATAACGCCCTTCAAGCTCGTCCACATTTCTCGCTTGAGCTTCATAAGTGCAGGCGTTGCCGCGCCAAAGCGAAGCAGATATTCCGGCGAATACGTGAGTAGGACATCCTCGCCGTTCCTCCCGCGAAGCCACTGGCCGGGAGCACCGCGCATACCAGGATACCACTTCTTCATCGCTTCCGAGCCAAGGACGACATACATCTTCGCCGGCGGCCTCTCTCCTGTAAACACGATGGGTGCAGTCTCTGGAGTCTCGTGCATCGCCGTCACAATCTTCGCCATCATCTCTATGCCGTTAGGCGACAAGGGTCTATCATGGAGAAAGGCGAAAGAGAGTGAGGGAGTGGAGGAGTGGGTGAGTGGAGGAGTGGGGGAGTTGGAGGGAGAGTTGGAGTTGGAGGGAGAGGAAGAGTTGGAGTGCGAGTTGGAGTTGGAGGAAGAGGCGGAGAGGGAGGCGGAGGGAGCGCGGACGGGAGAAGCAACTTGCGGAGTCGCAAGCAACGTCCTATCAAGCTCGACGACCCTGACGCCAAGCTCTCGCTCAAGCTCGAGCTCGGCCTCAAGGCCGTCTAACAGATATTCAAGCGCTGTCACGCCACCTATTTAGCCATTTTTCTTTGGCTTGTTGTACCCGTAGGGGTTCTTCTTCTGCCAACGCCACGCATCGGCGCACATCTCGTCAATGCCACGCTCGGCCTTCCAGCCAAGCTCCTTAGCGGCCAGCGACGGATCGGCCCAGCACTCTGCGATATCGCCGGGGCGGCGAGGGCAGATCTTGTAGGGAACGGGGCGCTTCGACGCCTTCTCGAACGCCTTGACGACCTGAAGGACGGAATATCCGTTGCCAGTGCCGAGGTTGTAGACCTTGAGCCCGAGCTGTGGGTTCTTCTCAAGCTTCTCGATCGCCTTGAGGTGGCCGATCGCGAGGTCCACGACGTGGATGTAGTCACGGATTCCCGTGCCGTCTGGCGTCGGGTAGTCGTTGCCGAAGACATTGAGCTCGGCGCGGCGGCCAACTGCGACCTGCGCGACATAGGGCAGAAGATTGTTGGGAATTCCAGCGGGATCCTCGCCGATGAGCCCAGACTTGTGGGCGCCAATCGGGTTGAAGTAGCGGAGAAGAACAACGTTCCACTCGGGGTCTGCCTTCTGGACGTCCTTGAAGACCTGCTCCATCATAAGCTTCGTCCAGCCGTAGGCGTTAGTGCAGCCGGGCGTCGGGAAGTCCTCGCGGATCGGCACGCTCTTGGGATCGCCGTAGACTGTCGCGGAGCTCGAGAACACGATGTTCTTGCAGCCGTGGTCGCCGAGGCACTGGAGAAGCGTGAAAGTGCCGCCGAGGTTGTTGTTGTAGTACTTGAGCGGAATCTTCGTCGACTCGCCGACGGCCTTGAGCGCCGCGAAGTGGATCGCCGCGCCAAAGGGCCCTTCCTTGTCGAGAACGGCGTTGAGCCGCTTCGCGTCGCGAATGTCGACCTTGTAGAACGCGACGGGCTTACCCGTGATCTTCTTCACGCGCGCAAGCGACTTCTTCGAGCTGTTGCAGAGGTTGTCCACGACAACTACGTCGTGCCCTGCGTTCAGGAGCTCCACTACGGTGTGGCTGCCGATGTATCCGGCACCGCCTGTTACTAGAATCTTCATCGTTTGGTCCTTTCTTTTATATATCCTTTTTTGGTAGGGGCGTGTATATATCCTTTTTTGGTAGGGGCGTGTCTCCGACGCGCCCGAGACGGTCGGCACGGAGTGCCGCCCCTACCAACTTTTATTTTCCAACATTTAAGACGCGGAAGCCAATCTTCTTGAGCGCGCCCGAGTCGAGACAGTTGCGCGTGTCGAAGACGAGCGCGGGCTTTCGCATCGACTTGAATATCTTCTCCCAGTCGAGCGCCGGATACTCCTTCCAATCGGTCATGAGGAGAACCGCGTCCGCGTCCTTCGCGGCCTTGTACGGATCCTTCTCCCACGTAATGCCGTCAAGCCCCGCGAGATCGCGCTTGCCATTCTCGATCGCCTTGGGGTCGGTGATCGCGAGCCGGACATGCTCCTCGTTGAGAAGCCGCGCAACATACCCGGCGGGCGTCTCGCGCGTGTCACCGGTATCCGCCTTGAACGCAAAGCCGAACATCGCGATCTTCTTGTTGGCGAGAGTGTTGAACATCGCCTTGAAAAGCCGCGAGACGATGCGCTCCTGCTGGTGGTCGTTCATCTTGATGACGCCGGACCAGTATTCCGCCGCGGTATGGAGCCCGAAAGTCTCGCAGAGATAGACGAGGTTCAAGACGTCCTTCTTGAAGCAGCTGCCGCCGAAACCGGGGCCCGCCTTGAGGAACTTGGAGCCGATTCGCCTGTCGGCGCCCATCACGCGGGCGACTTCGTCGATGTCGGCACCTGTCGCCTCGCAAAGCCCAGCGAGCGCATTCACGGAGCTTACGCGCTGCGCAAGCATCGCGTTCGCCGCGAGCTTCGTGAGCTCAGCGCTCCACACGTTCGTCGTGAGTATCTTGTAGCGCTCGACCCACTTGCCGTCCTTGCCCGCGTAGATGTCGCAGATTTCGCGGACGGCCGCCCTTCCCTCGACCGTCTCCGGCCCGCCGATCAAAACGCGGTCGGGGGAAAGGAGGTCCTTTATCGCCGTACCTTCGGCGAGGAATTCCGGGTTCGAAAGGACGGTGAAGCGAATCCCCGTTCCCCGTTCCCCATTCCCCGTTCCCCCATTCAGAATCGCC
>JAFYQC010000087.1 GCA_017547265.1 Kiritimatiellia bacterium
AGTCCAATTGCCGAGAATACATACCAAGCCGCCATCTGCCCCGAGTCGTCGTTTCCGCAGCAGCCGTCCGGCGCCGCCTTGTACAGTTCGCGACATATCTGTCCGATACATTCGTCCGTCTTCCGTGGCCTGTCCGAGAAGCGGAAGAGATACGCAACGTGATGACTCGGCTCGTTGCCATGGGCATACTGCCCGACGAGGCCCGAGACATCGTGCGTGAACGATGTGCCGTAGACCTCGTCCGTCTGCTCAAATAGAGCCTGCAGTCTCGCCCCGAACGCAGTCTTGCCGCCCATCGCCGCAACAAGACCCGGAATGTCGTGCATCACATGCCACGTATATTGCCATGCATTGCCTTCTGTGAAGTCATTGTCCGCCCACGGCCCTGCTCCGCACAACTTCGGATCGAACGGTTCCCGCCAATTCCCCTTTGAATCCCTGCCTCGCATGAAACCTACTGATGCATCATAGACATTCCGCCAGTTCTGCGAGCGCCTTGCGAAGAACGCAGCATCCTCGTTCTTGCCGAGTGCAGCGGCAAACTTTGCCGCGCAGGCATCGTCATAGGCGCATTCCAACAGGCGGGAAACCGACTCACCCTTCACCTTGCGTCCATGATATGTGTCTCTGCCATCTTCGGAAAGCATGTCAAATGGATAGTAGCCGTACGTGTCCAAAAGATCCCAGTCCTCCTTCAAGAGACCCCAAGTCCCCTCGCCGCTCTTGACATGTATCCGAGTGAGCGAATCCTTCACCGCCGCATAGGCGCGTTCCGCATCAAATCCGCCGAGGTCCTTCAGATAGGCGTCAACTACGATCGGCACGGCGTGATGCCCTACCATGCAGTGGTTCTCTCCCCCAAAGGCATGGAGAATCGGCAGATATCCCTGCCTTTCGTATGCCTCGACCATCGACCGTACGACGCCCGCCGTCACTTCGGGCGCGACAATAGTCTGAAGCGGAGAGCACGCCCTGAAAATGTCCCAGAGCGAGAGATTTGAATAGAAACGTTCGCCGATGTCGCCGATGTCGCTCGGGTGAATCATCGTGCGATAGAACGCAGACTCGAAAATAGTGCGCACCGGCTCTGGCGTCGTCGGATCAAGTGTCAGCGCGGAAAGACGGCGATTCCACTCCGCTGCCGCACGCGCCCGCACGCCATCGAAGTCGAACGTTGGCATTTCCGCCGCCAGATTCCGCTCTGCGCCGAGTATCGAGCGTGTAGAAAGTCCAATTCTGACCTCGAGAACGCCGTCCGTTGGCACGCCGAAGTCGTATTCCCATATTTCCCCTCTGCCTATTGCCGGAGCGGCAAGACGGCGCTTTGCCAGCACTGGATGTGAAAACGACAGAGCCACCCACCCTTCAATCTCGTTCCACTGAAGCTGCCTCAGATGCGCAACTGCTGTTGTCGGCGACGAGAGGCGAATGGCACCGTCGTAAACCTTCCGCCCGAAACTCGCCGCATCGTCGGAATCGTCCGACACAAAGCCAAAGATTCCCCAATTCGCGTCAACAAGGAGACGCACGGCATCCCCCTTCGGGAAGGTGAAGCGATATGCAGCGGAATGCGGGAGCGCAGACATCTCGCAGAAGATGCCGCTGTCAAGCTTGACGGCATAATAGCCTGGGACAGCTGTTTCCGTGGCCTTGATCATCCTCGCCGAATTAACAATGTCATCCGTGGCAAACGAAGCGGTTCCAGGCAGCAGTCCGAGCAATCCGCCAGTTCCGCACCCTATGCCATAAAAACGGCACAGCGAAAAACGGCATACATATGGATCGTCGTGCTGGTAGCCGCACGTATGCTTCCAGTCACCGACATAATGGTCGGCGAACGGCGACGTATCAGGCCCGACCTGAACCATGCCAAATGGCCAGGCAGCTGCAGGCGAGACATGTCCAAGTCCCTTCGTCCCTATGAAAAGGTCAGGCGCGGAGAAAGCCGTCGCGGAAAGCGCGGCGAACAGAAGCAGGACAAGGCTACGAAACATGAGCAGGCTCTTCTCCATCGATTTTTGTGTAGTTCAGCCACCAGACCGAAACCGACTCCCCTTCGGACATGAAGGCAAGAAAGGTAAACGCCCAGTTATGCTATACGTGAGTCATTATATCACACAATCACGCCACACTGCATCCATTTTGTAAAGTCAATTTACATCCTTTTTGTAAAGCGATTTTTATGGTATCATATTATGCATGAAGGTCGTACTCTATTTCCAGTCATCGGCAAAGACAAATTCCGCCGCCGAAAAGCTCATAGGCGTTCGAGAGATTGCCGCCAAGACGGACTGGCATTTACAAGTCATAGACGTCTTCACCTTGCCCGAGAAAGTTCGTCAGCTGGTTTCGTTCTGGAAACCATCCGGCATGATAGTCGAATGCGGCGAAAGGGCCGATGACCTCTCTGTCTTCGCTGGATTTGCAAACATACCTGTGGTTTTTATCGACAAAGACCCCGACTCTCATCCAAAATGCGGCTTCTGCGTCCGCCATGACTCCTTGGCAGCAGGACTTGAGGCGGCAAAAGACCTTATGATGAAAGGCTTCGATAATTTCGCATTCGTTCCCTTCCCAGGCTCGTGGAGATGGAACGAAGAACGCCGCGTTGGCTATCTTGAGGCTCTAGAACTCAATAACCACAGTTGCGCCGTATTCGAATCCAAGTCTCTGGACATTAACTCGCCGGCCTACGTCCGAGATCTTCGCATGTTTATCAATCGGCTGCAGAAACCATGCGCCATCTTCGTTGCCAACGACCATCCAGCAGAAAAGGTAATTGCCGAGGCAAGGCTACTAAACTTCCAGATTCCAAACCAGATCGCCGTCCTTGGCGTCGACAACTACGAGCCAATCTGCGAGCACACGCAGCCGCGGCTTTCCTCCATGATGCCGGACTTTCGCCGCGGCGGGAACCTTGCGGCACTGATGCTGATTGCAATTCTGCGGGACGGCAAGAACTTCCGCGGTGCGCGAGTGCGAAAATACGGAACCCTTCAGATAATTTGTCGCGAATCGACCCGCGTGCTGCGCAAGCCTGTCGATTCCGAAGTGGATGCGGCACTGAGGCTGATCCGAAACGAAGCCTGCAATGGGCTGAAGGCCGAAACGGTGATGAAGTCCTTCTCCTGTTCGCGCACTTTGGCCGCCACTAAGTTCCGCCGCGCAACAGGGCACTCGATCCTCGAGGAGATTCACGCAACGCAGCTTGAACGCGTCAAGGAAATGCTGTCCTATCCGAGTCAACAGCTCAAATCTCTCTCTGACTTCTGTGGATTCAAGAGCCCGAACACCCTCCGAAAGTTCTTCCTGCGCGAGACGGGCATGACAATGAGCGATTGGCGCAAGGCAATGCATGACCACATCGATCCAAAGCACGAAAGCCCCAGCGGATCTCCAAATCTTACTGCCAAGAGGGTCACACCTGATTGCCATGGTAAAATGACACAGTAGATTTTCATCTTAATTAGCTCGCGGTTCTCCGGCAACATCGCGGCAAATCTGCCGCGCCTACACCTTGTCGCCAAAAATGAGAAGCGGATTCAACCGACAGTTGCCGCCGAGAACATGAATACCGCCAAGCTTATGTCCGTCTCGCTCGTAGCGGTACTGCAACGACTTGATGCGCTGACCAAACGTCTCGCGGATGATGTCGTAATCATGCGAGGCGTGGATACATGTCGCAGAATACTGTCCGCAGAACGCGCTTGTCGCCATCGGAGAAAGAATGCCAGATGCAACCCAATCGACAAGTTGCAGCAGAGCGTGATTGTCGCTATGCCCGAACAACGGCAATTCCGCCATGTATCGGTAGGCCGTTCCGTGTGCGCTAAGGTTCCATGTGAAGAGACTGTGCGCTACTGGGACATTCTTCACCTTGTTGCGGCTATCGAGAACAATTACCCCCTTGTCGTTCTCGCGCATGAGCTTGTCCTCAAATGTCTGCGCCAGGCGTTGCATCGCAGCGGAATAGACACTGGCACCCTTAAACTCGGCGGATGGAGTCTTTATGTAGACACGCGCAGATATGCGAGCGTCGTGCGATTCAAGAAGAGAAACAACCTCGGAAAGAAAACCAAGGATGTGACGCCGCGACTTGTGTGTTTCCTCCCGCAGTGCGCGGCGGATGTTCGCCCCTTTTACCTCGACTTTTAACCAGTCATGCCAATGTTGCGCACCTTGCGAATATGACGGGAAGTGCTTTTGCTTGAGGCGAATGACTTCACGGGTTATGCTCTCGAGATGTGACTGATTGACGATAAGCGCACACAAGAGAAACACCGGTTGGCTGTTTCTTTCATTCGCATCGAACAATCCGGTATCGCCGGATTCATCGACATAGCACATGAACATTCGCCGCCTCCAAAAAACATCAGCGGCGATACCTTTCGATACCGCCGCTGGACTCGCCGCCTTGACTAAGCACGGCATTGGTTAGTAACTGCGTGTATTGTACCATATTCGACCGTGGCGACGCAAGGGGGCGTCGAAATTTTTGGGCAAATGCGTCTCCCGCCGTTCTCCGACAACATCGCGGCACTTTTGCCGCGCATGGTTGGGTTGTGGTTGAAGTAGCGGTTGGAGTTGGAGAATCACGGATGGAGAATGGATGGGTCGTGTTTGGGAGGACGGGTGAACGGTGGATGGGACAAGACAAGGACGGTTGGAGCGCAAACGAGGGGTCTCTTGTCGGATGGACGGAAGGACGGACGATGGAGAGGGCAAAAGCGCGGCAAATCTGCCGCGCCATTTCACTTTCTGGGTTGTGGTTGAATTGTGGATTGGTTGTTGGAGTTGGAGAATCACGGATTGAGGATGGTTGAGTCGAAATCGTGTGGTTCTTGGATTTGACCCGAAGGATGGTTGGCTCGTGGTTGCGTGGCGGTTGATTCCGTCCATATCGGGGTTGAGAAATGGTTGAATCGGCGTCGGTCTTCCGAAAGCGGGCGAAGTTTGTCCGAAGGACGCTAAGGGGCGCGGGCGAAGTCCGTCCGTGGACGCGCGTGATTCGCGGACGATCCAACGGATCGGGCGAGACGCGGGCAACTCCGCTGCCCAAACCGAGCGCGGCGATTTTCGCTCAAGTCCGCTTGGCGACAAACTGCACCCCTGCCAGAGCATCGCTTCGCGACTCGCTATCGCTCGGGGGATATGCGCTCGGTTTTCCGCCTCGGGTGGGCGTCTCGCCCTCTCCGTGCGCGGCAAAAGTGCCGCGCCCGCCTTTGGCGGGGCATGGCGAAGAGGCGGGGTAGGGTCGAGTAGAGTCGGCAACGACCCCGCGCAGCGGGGAGAGTAGGACGTCGCACCCCCGCTAGGGCGCCCTTCGGGCTCAGCTTCGCCGAGGGGGATATAGCTTTTGTAAAAAAGAGAAGCGCGTCTGACCGAAGGCCAGGCGCGCAACACAAAATAAAAAAAAGCTGGCGACGTCCTACTCTCGCACGTCCGGGAGACGCACTACCCTCGGCGATGGAGCCCTTGACTTCCTTGTTCGGAATGGGAAAGGGTATGACATCTCCTCCATGGTCACCAGCAAAAAGAGGCAAGTTGGGAGTGAAAGAGAGTTGCGACCCACTACGAGACGCGAGTCGTCTCGAGGCGAAGTCTGAAAAATAAGCTAAGCCGCACGTCATATTAGTGCCGATCGGCTCAACGGATCGCTCCGCTTCCACCTTCGGCCTATCGAGGTCGTGGTCTACAACCTGACTTCAGGGGCATTGCTGCCCGGGAAAACTTGTCTCGGGG
>JAFYQC010000088.1 GCA_017547265.1 Kiritimatiellia bacterium
CGAGACGGATGGCAGCACATCTGCCGCGCGATTTGCGTTCACTTTCCACACTCCGCTTGTGGCTGCTGACATCCTGCGCTTCCTTAAGGAGAAATCATGAGCGAGGGTTCGGATATTGTTCAACTCGAAGGCGTCACCCGTGTGTTTGCCGGCGCAAAGGCGGTCGACGCTCTTTCGCTGAAGTTGAAAGCCGGCGAGGTCATGGGTTTTCTCGGCACCAACGGCGCCGGGAAGACCACGACGATAAAGATGATGCTCGGTCTTCTTGCCCCCACGTCCGGCACGGTCAAGGTGCTTGGCGGCAATCCTTCCGATCCGCGTATCCGCGCACATATCGGCTACATGCCCGAGGTCGCGACCTACTATCCCTACCTCAACGCACGCGAACTTCTTGCGTTCTATGGCGGCATCTGCGGACTCGACGCAAAGACCGTACGCTCGCGTACTGACTCGCTTCTCGAGTCAGTCGGGCTTGCCGATGCGGCGAAGCGCCCGCTTAAGACGTACTCGAAAGGGATGCTCCAGCGCGCCGGCATCGCCCAGGCGCTTCTCAACGATCCCGATCTTCTCGTCCTCGACGAGCCGTTCACCGGGCTTGACCCGCTTGCGCGAATCCATTTCCGCGAGCTTTTGCGCAATCTCAAGGAACGCGGCAAGACGATTTTCTTCTCTTCCCACGAACTTGGCGAGACCGAGCTTCTCTGTGACCGCGTCGCGATAATGAAGAAGGGCCATTGCGTCTACCAGGGGCCTGTAAGGGACATCGCCGGCGACGGCGCGACAAATCTTGAGCGCCTTTTCCTCAAGACGCTGGGGGAGACGAAATGAAACTCTTTGCAAGACAGACTATCGCTCTCGTAAAGCTCTCGTTCATCGAACTTTGGCGCCGCAACGACGTCTTCGCCCTTGTCCTTCTCGGCCTCGCGCTGATGGTGCCGCTTTCGATGGCGACTCCTTTTGGCGCTGAGGGTGCATCGCGCTATCTCGACGAAATGGCGCTCCTTCTCGTGTGGGGATTTTCGCTCTTCATCGCGCTTGGAGCGGGGCAGCGGCTCTTCCCGCCGGAATTCGAATCGCGCACGATTTATCCGCTTCTTGCAAAGCCTATTTCACGCGGCCGTCTCCTTGTCGGCAAGTATATTGGCGCGGTTGCGGCGTCTTGGTCGGCGCTTGCGTTCTTCTATGTTCTTTTCATCGCAAGCGTCCTCATGCGCGGCGGCACATTTGCCGCAGAACTGCCGCAGGCCATCGTGTTGCACTTTGCGTTTGTCGCGCTTGCCGTCGCAGTCTCGCTTCTCGGTTCGCTGCTCGTGACAGCGTCCGCGAATCTCTCGCTTTCCGCGCTTGTTCTCGTCGGCATGTTTTTCTTTGGGCGGCGTCTTCCCGAATATGCTGAAGGTCTCAATCCTGCGCTCGCGTGGGTCGTGAAGGCTGTCTACGCGATTGCGCCGCACGCTGAGTTCTTCGACATGCGCCAGCGTCTTATACACGGCTGGGGCGCAGTTAACTACGGCGTGTTTATGACAGTCCTTATCTATGCACTGTGGTATGTCTTTGTCGTTATATTGTTGGCGGATGTTGTTCTCAATCGAAAGCGGGTGTAGCCATGGAGAAGTATTTTGCCAACGTCCGCGTCTGTTTTCTTTTATGCCTCTGTTTAGGGCTTTGGCATGTCGTTGTACTGGCGAATCAGGGCTCGCGCCTTGGTGAGGCGATGCCGCAGGTCGTGAAGGGCGAAGGAGCTCTTGCCGTCGCGTTCGGCGACGCTCGCGAGACGATCAGTCAGGCGTTCGTCCACAAGGCAGACTCTTATTTCCACGGTGGAATCGACATGGAGTGCGATCATCTCGCGGAGCATGGACACGCCGACCACGATGATGACCATGAAGACTGCCACGATGGGCACGATCATGATGAATCGGCGCATGACTCCTTCGACCCATGGCGCTGGATCAACTCGCATGTCCGCGCGCCAGACGTGCATCGACATCTTGGCGGTCGCGAGACGATAGAGCTTATGCCGTGGTTCTGGGCGTCCGTAAAAGCCGATCCACGCAATATTGAAGCATGGACAACGACGTGGTATATCGCGAACAACATGATGAAGGACAAGGATCTTGCGCTACGGGTTGTCGCAGAGGGGCTTGAGAAGAATCCCGACGATCCGGAACTCCTCATTTGCCGCGGACGGACAATTTACGACAATGGCCGCGGCGAATTCGCCGCGGCGCGAGAGGCGTTTTCGTCGGCAGTTGCGTCTGCAGGTCGTAAGTTGCAGAGTGGCGGCACTTCGGACGAGCGCATTTTGCGGGCCCGCGATTTTGCGCAGGCGTATCTTGACGAAATGGCGAAGAGGGGGGCTCGCCAGTGAAATACCGCTATCTATACCAGACGAAGAACAACGAGAACAAGGAAGGCTGGATAAATGCCAAGAGCCGCGAGAACGCATACGCGGAGCTTCGCAAGGCCGGCATCCGGCCTTATCGTGTCATCGGCGACGATCCGTTGAACTGGAGGCC
This sequence comes from Kiritimatiellia bacterium, assembly GCA_017547265.1. Next base: position 2,520 of record JAFYQC010000088.1, read on the forward strand.
ATATGCCGCAGGCGTGGCGATTGTCCTTCTTGCCACCGCTCTCGCCGCCGTCCTTCTTGTCGGGCGCGAGGATAGGAGACCGCATCCGCGCACGCAACTCGTCGGCGACCGTGCTGTGATTGACGCCGGGGTTTATTCTGGCTGGACGAACGTCCTCTTTTCCGCGCTTGACCTTCGGCTTGCACTGTATGCGCAGCCAGGACGGTATGTCGATTCCCCTAAGCCGACCGAAGAGGAATGCGTTGCGCTCAAGGCCGCGCTTGACGATCCCGTTCCGTATGTCGGCGGCGAGCCTCCGGAACACCGCATGCTCAAGAACATCGTCGCGAAGATGCGCGAGGATATGCGCGCCTATATCGCAGATGGCGGTGATGTCGCGGGCTATTTCGATTTCCTTGATGAGCGCCAGTTGCAGGAGCGCGAGTTCCGCGAGAAGGCGCTTGATACGGTCTATCGTGCTCCCGAGAGCATGCGTGAACGCGCATGGCTTGGTGTCAATGCCCGCCTCAAGGACATGGGCATAGAGCCGCTTTCGCGTCCGACGGGAATTCAGGAGCTTCCCGAGGCGCAGGAGCAATGAAGGAGGTTTGGCCATGACCGCTATTCTTGCGACATGTGCGATTTTGGCGGCGGCCTCCGTCAGCGACAGGGGCGACAAGTTTACTGACGAGGAACCAATCGCGCTCGAGCTTGGCGGAGAGATGCGACAAGTGGAGTCGTGGGGACAGAGCAAGTGGAACGGACAGGCGCTCTCGGTGACAAACGGAACGCTCGTGTTCACCAAGTCTGTGCATGTCCACGGCGGCAAGATAAACGTCGGGCCCGATACCACGTTAAAGTTCGCGCGCGGGTGCTCCCTCGGGACCGGGCTTGGCGATGCGGGAACGCGCATCTTCGACATCGCGCCAGGTTCTCGCCTCGACATGGACGGCATCTGCTGGAACATGGACCACACGCGCGTCGTTCTGCCGAAGGGCGCAGAGTGGAACGCCGACCTTGAGCACTTCGAGCTCGCGGGAGCGATGAAGGACAATCTCTGGGATATTGCGGGCCGTGCCTCCTTCCCACGCGGCATACGGCCCGCCAAAGGCGACTGGGGCCACGCGCTCAAGGTCGTGCTGCACGAAGGAGGGGAGCTTCTTCTCGGCGGGCCCGTCTCGACGAACGGCACAAAGAAGTGCCGCATCGAGGTCGTTCTCGAGGGTGGCGTGGTCACGCTTTTCTGGAATGCGCAGATAGTCCCCGGCCTCGTTCGGCTCGCTCCCGGCGCAAAGGTCGAAGTTCGCGTGGCCAAGGGCGTGGAGTTCGACGAGGCTGCGATTGTCGTTCCAGATGACGCGACCCTTGCGGTGACGCGCGATGTCCCCGTGCCGGAGGGGCTGCCTTTGCGTTATTCGTTGACGGTGAAATACGATAGGACGGGGCGTAGCTGGTGGATCTACGCCGATGCCTACAAGGATGAAATCGTCGAATGGCGCGTGACCTACCCGAATCCCGACGTTGAGGCAGAAGCAAAGACCGAGACCGCGAAGCCGACCGACACGGTGTTCCGCCGCCGCTTTCCGAAAGGCGCGGGGCCGTGGAAGGTTACGGTCGAGATAACGAACAAGAAGGGCGACAAGGATGTCCAGACTGTCACAGTGTCGCGACCGGAGAAGGTCGTAGTGCAGCCAGCTCCGAACGAGCTCGTGATGGTAGGGCAATGTGGCTACGGCGAAGCAACGAACCTTGTGCGTGACATCCTCAAGGACGATCTCTGCAACCTCTACGTCGGTTGGGACGGTGCCGCGAAGACACTGCCTCGGAAAGCTCCCGAGGACATCCAGGAGGAATGGGCGCGGGCGATCAAGGACCGCAAGATGTGGTCGATGAGCATTTATGCCGGCGACGACGATAAGCTGCAGAAGGAGATCAGCGACGCCTACGAGGGGCGCTATCTCGGCAATAACTGCGGCGAGTATGCGAGCTTCATGTATCAGGGCCGCAAGGAGTGCGGAATACCGATGGACCTCGACCTCGTGTCGGCGAGAGACCGTTTCGTAAACCGCTACTGTGGCAAGGCCGGTTTTGGCTGGCTTGCGAATTTCCCGTTTGTGTTCTCCACGTGCGGCGCGGCGCTTTCGTGCTACGAGCTCGCGGGTGGAATAGACTTCATCTGCAACGAGCAGTGGGCCATTGGCGCGATGAATGTCGCCCACACGTCGGCTGAGGCGCGCGGCGCGGCGCGCAAGTGGGGCCCCGAGTACTGGTGTGCGTGGAACGCCCATGAGTGGCAGACGTGCGGCATACCCTACCGCACCAATCAGAAGTACGACTCGTGCCTCGTTGGGTTCCTGCAGGAATACGTCTTCGGCACGTCGATGATAGTGCTGGAGTCGGGTGCGCAGGGCAAGCAGGCGTGGCAGTACACCTCAGACGTGCGCGGCCAGCCGAAGGAGGAGCGTGCCAAGGAGGGGTATGATGGCTATGTCGCGCAGCACTATCGCGACGTGACGAAGAAGTTCTACGAATGGGTGAAGGCGAATCCGCGCGACAAGGGCACGCCGGAGACGAAGATTGCGATGGCGCTCGGCAACCTCGACGCCTATCTTGGTCAGAACGGCGGCTTCACCGTATGGAGCCAGCACGACAACGCCCAGACGAACTCGGCGCTATGGAAGTATGGTGCGCCGGAGAAAACACAGGCGCTGATCGAGGACATCTTCTTCCCGCGCCCGAAGGACCTTATAGAACCGTTTGACAACTGCTGGCTTGCCGGTACCCCTTACGGCCAGGTCGACGTGATGCAGATTGACGATGATTCTTCGATTGCGGATCTTAGGCGCTACGAATTGCTCGTGTTCGGCGGGTGGAATACAATGACGCCGCACGTGAAGGACTTGCTCGAGCGCTATGTCAATGCTGGCGGCACTCTCGTAATCTCTCGCCCCGAGCTCACTACGCGACTCGATCGTGACTTCATCAACTATAAAGACGCTGATCTCATGGCGCCGTTCTGTTTCCTGCCGCCTGAGGGGAAGGACGATGCGTTCATCGAGAAGCAGTTCGGCAAGGGGCGCTATTTCCTGTTCACAGGCCGCAAGTTCCCGGCCGCGACGAAGGAGGGGCGTGCCGCGTATGAAGCGCTTGTACGGCGCCTCGCTTCCGAAGTGAAGCAGACTGTGCGCCTTTTGGGCGATGGCGATACGCCGCCGCCGGACTGCATCACCTACGCTGTCTACCAGAACAAGATGTACTTCCTCAACATGGACACTCGCCGCGAACGGAAGTTCGCGTACGAAATCGAAGGTAAGCGTTCCGAAATGACGCTCGCCCCGTGCGAAATCAAGGTCGTCGACAGGAGAGAATAAGCGCATGAAGACGTTGTCGTCGGTTTTTGCAGTCGTCTGGTGCGGCGCGGCTTTTGCAGGAGCGACTGTCGAATACGAGCAGTTTGGTGCGAAGGGTGACGGCAAGACCGACGACCGTGCGGCCATAATTGCCGCGCACGAGGCCGCAAACCGATTGGGCGCGAGCGTCAGGGCGAAGGACGGCGCTACCTACTATGTGGCTTCGGACGTGGGTACTGCTGTCGTTAAGACCGACGTCGACTTCGGAACGGCAAAGTTCGTCATCGACGATACGAATGTCGAGAAGATACGCTCGCCGCTCTTTTGCGTCGAGGCGGGGTCTCCGAAGTTCTCCGTGGAGGGCGTCAAGTCGCTTAAGAAGGGGCAGACGAATCTCGGCGTGCGGCTTCCATCGGCTTGCCTCGTGAAGGTCGTTGACAACAAGGTGAAGCGCTACATACGCTTTGGGCCGAACCAGGACAATGGTCACGACCAGCAGGAGATGCTCATTGTTTCTAAAGAAGGCGAGATAGACGGGATCGCTCCGCTACTCTGGGACTATCCCGAGATTACTGCCATCGAGGCGTTTCCGCTAGATGACGCGACTTTGATGATAAAGGGCGGCGTGTTCGTCACGATTGCGAACCAGGCCGAGTCGCGGTATCGCTACCACAGCCGCGGCATTGTCGTGAACCGTTCCAATGTCGTCGTGTCAGGGCTTCGCCACGAAATCGTCGGAGAGCTTGATCACGGCGCGCCGTACTCGGGGTTTATCGTCATCTCGCATTGCGCCAACGTTGCGGTCAAGGGGTGCGTCCTGTCCGGGCACCGCACCTACAAGACGATAGGGTCTGCGAACGTTCCCGTGCCTATGGGCTCCTATGACCTGAGCGTAGGCAACGCGGTCAACGTATCGTTCATCGACTCTCGTCAGATCACGGACATCAACGACTCGCGGTATTGGGGCATATTTGGCTCAAACTATTGCAAGAACATCCTCTTCGACGGCTGCGAGCTCTCGCGTTTCGACGCTCACATGGGCGTGGCCAACGCGACGATCCGAAACTCGAAGCTTGGCTACATGGGCATCCATGCGATTGGCTTTGGCACTTTTCTCGTCGAGAACACGACCGTGTCTTCGCAATGCTTTGTGGAGCTGCGTCCCGACTACGGCAGCACATGGGACGGAGACTTTGTCATCAGGAACTGCACGTTCGTTCCGCTTGGCGGGAAGTCGAAGGCGGGCAGCGTCTTCGCTGGGAAGAACGACGGCCAGCATGACTTCGGATACGCGTGCATGCTGCCGAGGAAGATCACGATCGACGGCCTTTTTGTCGATGATGTAAACCACCCAGAGAATTATGCAGGACCAACCATCTTCGGCGACTTTAATCCGAAGATGAAAGACGAGTCGTATGTGGAGAAGTTTCCGTATGCTCCGACCGGTGAGGTTTTCCTCTCGAACGTTCGCACCGCGAGCGCAAAGCCGCTTGTTGTCAGTCCGAACGAGTGGATGTTCCGCAACACGAAGATCGTGTGCAAGTAGCCGCCTGGGCGATTTATGCTATAATGTCATCTAAATGCAAGCAAGGCAATCATCGATGAATTCACCTAAACTCTACACACTCTCAAGCGGCCTCAGGCTCGTGCTCGTGCCGTGCGAGGCTGAGAGCGCCGCGGTTGGTGTGTTCGTGGCGAGCGGTTCTCGCCACGAGACTGCGAAGACCGCCGGGATATCGCACTTTATTGAGCACATGCTCTTCAAGGGAACGCCAACGAGAAAGCCCATCGACATCACCCGCGCGATAGAGGGGCGCGGCGGCAACTTCAACGCGATGACGGGCGAGGAGGCAACGTGCTACTTCGCGCATCTTCCCGATGACTATCTTGGCGAGGCGGTCGACATACTCTCCGACATGTATCTTCGCGCGACAATACCGGCCGATGAGTTCGCCCGTGAGAAGCAGGTCGTGATTGAGGAGATCAAGATGTACGCCGACGAGCCCGATGCCGTCGCGATGGAGAACCTGCAGCGCAACCTCTTCCCGAAGTCGATGCTTGGCTCGCCTGTCGCCGGGAGCGAAAAGTCGCTCGGACCGATGACGCCGGGAGACCTTAAGAACTACATAAAGTCGCACTACCGCGCCGACAACACGGTTGTCGTAATCGCGGGGAGCTTCGACGCGCAAAAGGCGCTCGCGCTCGTGGAGAAGTCCTTTAAGCCGCTAAAGGCGCGGCAAATGCGCCGCGCCGCAACTGGCAAGGATACGCTTGGCTCGGTTGTGCCGTCCGTGACTGCGAAGAAGGACATCCACCAGACGCAGCTCGCGCTCGGCTACCGCACGTTCGGCATCCGCGACCGCCGCAAATACGCGGCAACTGTGCTTGATGCGATTCTCGGGCGCGGCATGTCCTCGCGGCTTTTCCAGGAAGTGCGCGAGAAGAGGGGGCTTAGCTACGACATCGCCTCGCGCATGCAGTTCTTCAAGGACGCGGGCATGTTCACGGTGACTGCGGGGCTTGACGCTTCAAAGGCGAAGCTCGCGCTTTCGACAATCGAGCGCGAGTTAAAGCGGGTGTGCGAGAAGAAGATTCCTGCCGCCGAGCTCGCCCGCGCGAAGGAATTTCTTGTCGGCAACTTCCGGCTTTCGCACGAGAGGGTGACGTCGAAGCTTTTCTTCTATGGGCAGACGATGCTGTCCTTCGGTCGCCTCATGTCGCCGGACGAGCAGGTCGCTGGAATAAAGGCCGTCACCGCTGCTGACGTACAGGCGGTCGCAAAGGCAATCTTCAGACCGTGCAACAGGAGCATCAGCTGGGTTGTCCCCGGCGGAAAGGAATCTTCGAAATGACTGCAGGGGAAATGGTTTTATTCAGCGGGGCGACATTTGATTCGCGCATGGTGAAGCCTGGGATGCTTTTTGTCGCGCTCAAAGGCGACAAGGCGGATGGTCATGACTATATTCCGCAGGCGCTTGAGAAGGGCGCGGCGGGGATCATCGACGGATATGACGAGCTCGACCGCGTGGCGAAGGAGTACCGCCGCTCGCTCAAGGCCAAGGTCGTAGCCATTACCGGCTCCGCCGGCAAGACTACCACGAAGGAACTCGTCAAGGCGTTCCTCTCGACCGTCGGCAAAGTCCACGCGACTGATGGGAACTTCAACAACCACATCGGGCTTCCAATCACCATCCTCAACTGCCCGAAAGACGCCGACTTCCTCGTTCTTGAAATGGGCACTAACCACCCTGGCGAAATAGCCCACCTCTGCGACATCGCAGAGCCCGACTGCTCGCTCATTACAAACATCGGCACAGCGCATATCGAGTTCTTTGGTGACCAAGATGGAATTGCGCGCGAGAAGGGCGTCGTCCTTGAACGCGCTAAGGAGTTCGGCGTCGTCTCAAAGGAGAATTTGCGTCTCGGTATCTTGCGCGAAATGTGCCGCGGGGAGTTCGTTGAGGCAGATCCCCGTCAGGAGTGGTTAGCGAAAGTTCTTGAAGGTGTCCTCCCCGGCGACCATAACCTCTCCAACGCCTGCCTCGCGTTCGCGCTCGCCGAGCGCTTTGGCGCCACGCGCGAAGGATGCGCGGCTACTCTCGCCGGCTTCTCGCTCCCTGGCGCGCGGTGGCGCATTTCGGAGAAATGGGGCGTGACTTTCATCGACGACTCCTATAACGCGAATCCCGACTCGATGATTGCCGCTCTCGACACTCTCGTGAAGACTCCGTGCGACGGCAAGCGCGTAGCAGTCCTTGGCGACATGTTCGAGCTTGGGGATAAATCGCTCGAGCTCCACAAAAAAGTCTTCGACCATGCGATGGCTCTGAAAATCCCGCTCGTAATCGGCGTCGGCGAGATGTCGTCGCAGTGCCTTTGCCATCTCGTCTACAAGGAGCTAAAGACGCTAAAGAAGAAGTTTCGCGTCGATGTCTCTGCCGGTGATCTCGTGCTTCTAAAGGGATCCCATGGCATGCACCTTAGCGAGCTTCTCGAGGACTGAGGTTCGGTCGGTGGACGGCAAGGTATTCTTCGTGTCCGGCATAGATACCGGAATCGGCAAGACAATGGCGACTGGGCTCATGGCGCGTTCGCTTGCCGCCGCCGGTCGCGATGTCATAACCGTCAAGCTTGTCCAGACAGGCAACGATGGTTTCTCCGAGGACATCGACGCTCACCGCGCGATATGCGGCGGCGCTCGCTTCCCTGAAGACGACGAAGGGCTGACGGCTCCGCAGATCTTCAAGTTCCCGTCGTCTCCGCTTCTCGCCGCTGCGCTCGAAGAGCGCGCAGTCGATGTGGAGGCGATATCGCGCGCCGTCCGGGAATGTGCAGCGCGTCACGAAATAGTCCTCGTCGAATCCGCAGGCGGGCTCGACGTGCCGCTCACCTACGATCTCCTCTCGGTCGATCTCGCCGCTCGCGAAAAGTGGCCGCTTGTCCTCGTCTCGTGCGGGCGGCTTGGCTCTATCAACCATACGCTTCTTTCGCTTGAGGCGGCGAAGGCGCGCGGCATGTCGGTCGCCGGCGTCGTGTGGAACTGGTGCGAGGGGGCAGATTCGCGAATAGACGACGACTCCTGCGAGACAACGCGCAGCTACCTTTCGCGATGGGGATTTTCACCTGCTGTCGTGCGCGTTCCTCGCTTTGATATCGGTGGTCCCTATCCCGAAGTCGACTTTTCGGAGATTTTCAAATGACGCCGCTTGAATATGACCGCGCGAGAATCTGGCATCCCTATGCCTCGCTGAAAAATCCGCCGCCAGTCTTTCATGCGAAAGCAGCGTCCGGCTTGGAGATAGAGACTGCCGATGGCCAGAGGTTAGTCGACGCCGTCTCGAGCTGGTGGTGCGTCGCGCATGGCCACAACCACCCTGCGATAGTCGAGGCGATACGCCGTCAGTCGGAGAAGATGTGCCATGTTATGTTCGGCGGATTCACCCACGATCCAGCCGTAGAACTTGCAGAGAAGCTTGCGGCGATTGCGCCGCCCGGTCTTGATCGCGTGTTTTTCGCAGACTCTGGTTCCATTTCCGTCGAGGTCGCAGCGAAGATGGCCGTTCAGTACCAGAACGCGCTTGGGCATCCAGAGCGCAACCACCTTCTCGCGCTGAAGGGCGGCTACCACGGTGACACCTCGCTCGCGATGGCGCTCTCCGATCCAGACGGAATGCACACTCTCTTCAAGGGGATAATGACGAAGCACTTCTTCGCGGAGAAGCCGACCATCCCGACATGGGGCGAGTGGAATGACGCAGACACTGAGTCTCTTCGCCGCGTAGTCGACGAACACTGTGACGAAATCGCCGCGATCATCTGCGAGCCGGTTTTCCAGGCAGCGAATGCGATGAACTTCTACCACCCGGAGTACTTGCGCGAGATGCGCCGCCTCTGCGACGAGCGCGGGATGCTGCTCATTTTCGACGAGATTGCGGCGGGATTTTACAGGACAGGCCCTCTGTGGGCTCATTCGCGTGCAAACATTGTGCCTGATATCATGACCGTCGGCAAGGCGCTGACTGGCGGGCACATGACGCTCGCGGCGACGCTTGCGAGCGGGAAAGTCGCAGACACGATTTCCAATGGCCGTCCGTCGGCGTTCATGCACGGCCCCACATATATGGCCAATCCCCTTGCCTGCGCTGCGGCATGCGCGTCGCTTGATCTTTTCGCGAAGGGCGACTACGAAGCTAACGCCAAGCGGATTGAAAGCGTCTTCGCCCGCCGGATCATGCCGCTCAAGGCTTTGCCCAACGTTGTGGATGTGCGAATCCTTGGAGCAGCGGCCGTCGTGGAAGTGCGGCGCATGCCCGCACTGTCTGACATCTCGCGCGTCATCCGCCATTCCGGCGTTTGGCTTCGTCCGTTCAGCAATTTCATATACTCAATGCCGCCCCTTGTTGCGGATGATCGGACCATCGACCGCATCGGCTTTGCGCTTATGAACCTCGCGGCTTCGCCGCCCGGCCCGCCGCCGGAGGATGGTGATTTTCATGAGTGAGACGTATTCCGTAAAGATGCGCGCGTCGAGCGACGGGCATCATGTTTCCGGCGCGGAGAAGATCGTCTCCGTGGCATCGGTCTCGAAAGTTGCGTCACGGCTCGTCGAACGCGCATTGTCGCACGAGCGCGGCACGCCTGATTTCATCAATGTCAAGGTCGAGTCGCTTCCAGCTGACATCCTTCGTCTCAAGGCGCTTCCTGTAAAGACGCATGCCGTCGCGACGCCTGCCGAAGGCCGCGCACTTGCTGCGCGGCTTTTGTCCGAAGCAGGAATTGCCAATGCCGATGAAATCATGGCGCGATTTTCAGAGACACATTCACTTCGTGGCGCGATGTTGCTCGATGCCGACACGCTTGAACGGCTTGAGCCAGATCAGTCGCGAGGCGTACGCGCGACATACATGGACGATGCCGCATCGCTCGCAAAGGGAACGGCGGGCGTAAAGAACCACTACGCCGAGGCAATTGTCCTTGCGACAAAGGTCCAGAATGCGCCTAACATAATCGCCGAGATCTGCGTGTCGGACGATCCTGACTATGTGACTGGCTATGTCGCTACGCGTGAACTCGGCTATAGGCGAATCACTGTTCTCAAGGAAAAGGGCGATCCGAACGGCGGACGCATCTTCCTCTATCGCGGCCCGCTCGACGGAGTCGCAAAGACGATTGAGTTTCTTGAAAAGACGCCTGTCCTCGTCGATGATGTCCCGACGCTTTCGTCCGCGGCAAATGCGCCGCGCCGATTCGACGGCCTTGCTGATGCGCTCGACGCGCGTGAGGCGGCCGGGCTCTCGCGCAGGTGTCGGACATTGGAAGGGCCGACAGGCCCGATGGCTGTTGTCGACGGTCGCGAGCTCGTCGTTTTTGCGTCGAATGATTATCTCGACATTGCGCGAGACCCTCGCGTCGTCAAGGCAGCGGCGGATGCAGCGAATGAATTTGGTGCAGGGTCGGGCGGTGCTCGCCTTACGACTGGCACGCAGCCGCCGCATGTGCGGCTTGAAAGCGCGCTTGCAAAGTTCAAGGGCTCGGAAGCCGCGCTCCTCTACGGTACTGGCTATATGGCGAACGTGGGCGCGATCTCCGCGCTTGTCGGGAAGGGGGACGCAGTCCTTTCCGACGAACTGAACCACGCTTCCATCATCGACGGCTGCCGTCTTTCGGGTGCAGATGTGCTTGTCTACCGCCACGGCGATATGGATGATTTGGACCGAAAGCTTGGAGCATGCCGCGAACATCGCCGTCGCCTCGCCGTTTCCGACGGCGTATTTTCGATGGACGGTGATATTCTCGATTTGCCTCGCTTTTTGGAGGTGACGCGTCGCCATGATGCGTTCTCCATGGTGGACGAGGCGCATGCGACTGGCGTTGTCGGTCGCACGGGGCGTGGGCTTGCGGAGCATTTTGGCTGCGACCTTCCTGATGTCCTGATGGGGACTCTCTCCAAGGCGCTTGGGTCGGAGGGCGGTTTTGTCTGCGGGTCGAAACTTCTTGTGGAGTATCTTCGCAACATGTCTCGGCCTTTCATCTTCTCGACGGCGCCAGGTGCGCCCGCAATGGCTGCGGCGCTTGCCGCGCTCGAGGTTCTTGTAGCCGAACCGGAGCGCGTGGCAAAGCTACGGGAGAATGTCGCGCTTTTCGTCTCGGAACTTGCACACCACGGTGTCTCCGTTCGCGGCGAGACGGCAATCGTCCCAATCGTCGTAGGCGACGAGAAAAGGGCGCTTGCGGCGAGCGCGGCGCTTGAGGAACTCGGCTATCTCGTGCCTGCAATCCGCTACCCGACGGTTGCCCGCGGTGCGGCGCGTCTTCGTGTCGCCATTATGAGCGCCCATACACCTGAACAGCTCCGTTCGGCAGCTGCCGCAATTGCCGCAAATTGTGCCAAAATCGGGGGCGAAAATTTGGTATAATATTTTTTCAAACGCTCAAAAGGTTGAAAATGGGTATCAAGATACTAGGAACTGGCAGTTATCTGCCGCCGAAAGTTGTTACCAACGACGACATCGCGGCTGCTCTCGACACTTCCGATGAGTGGATATACTCGCACACGGGTATCCACGCGCGACATGTCGCCGAGGAAGGCGAGACGACTTCGACGATGGCGGCCAAGGCCGCAAAGGAAGCGCTCCAGATGGCGAATGTTGCGCCTGAGGAAATAGGACTCATCGTCCTTGCTACTTCGACGCCCGACTACGCAACATTCCCTTCCACTGCCTGCGTAGTGCAGGACATGCTCGGATGCGTGAATGCTGGCGCGTTCGATCTCCAGGCGGCTTGCGCCGGCTTCATCTACGCGCTTGAGCAGGCGCGCGGGTTCGTTAACTTCTATCCCGACAAGAAAGCGCTCGTCATTGGCGCGGAGTGCCTGACGCGCATCCTCGACTGGTCTGACCGTTCGTCCTGCATCCTTTTCGGCGATGGCGCGGGTGCAGTTGTTCTCGGCAATGACGAGGCGCCTGGCGTCGCGTCCACAAAAACGGTTGCCCACACGATCCTCGGCGCTGACGGCAAGGGGCAGGACTTCATCAAACGCACAGGTGGTACGCGCGAAGCGCTGCCGCTTGATCCCAAGACCGGAATTCCGCTTAAGCCAGAGCCGATGCTTTCGCAGCTGACGCTTCAGGGCCACGATGTCTTCGCGTTTGCCGTCCGCAAGCTCTCGAAGGTCGTCGGCGATCTCTGCGAGCGGCTTGGCACCACTCCCGGCGACCTCGACCGTGTCTTTGCGCATCAGGCGAACGGGCGCATCATCGAGGCGACGGCCAGACGTATGAAGTTGCCGCTCGACAAGTTCTGGCTTAACCTCGAGACTACGGCGAACACTTCCGCCGCGTCTGTGCCGATTTCGCTCGATCAGGCGGTTCGCGCAGGCGAGCTCAAGGACGGGATGAAGATTGTCATGGTAGGCTTTGGCGCAGGGCTCACTTTCGCGGGTACGTACTGCGTTTGGCCGGAACTGTAAGATTTTAAAAGGGGATACGACATGAAGAAAGTGATGATTACTGGTATCGGCATGCTGACCGCCGTGGGGAACGGCCGGGAAGCGTCGTGGGCGAACATCAAGGCCGGCAAGCCCGGCATTGGCAAGATCACCAAGTTCGACGCATCCCGTTGCACATGCCAGGTTGCGGCCGAAGTCAAGGGCTTCGACGAGTGGGCGATTGGAGGCGGACTTCTCGACAAGCGCGAGGCCCGTCATATGGCCCTCTTCTCCCAGTACGCCGTCGCTACGGCGAACGAGGCGTGGGCAGACGCCGGCTTCACAGCGGAAAACAAGCCCGACATGGATCGCGTCGCCACCATTCTCGGCGTCGGCATCGGCGGACTTGAGGTCACCGGCGATTCGTTCAAGACGCTTTTCGAGAAGGGCCCCGATCGTCTATCTCCGCTTGCGATTCCTGAACTCATCGCTAACGAGGGCGCTGGCAACATTGCAATCGCGCTCGGCGCTAAGGGTCCGTGCCAGGTCGTCACAACCGCGTGCGCTTCTTCGACCGATGCGCTTGGCTTTGCGATGGACTTGATCCGCGCAGGCCGCGCCGATATCGTCGTCGCAGGTGGCAGCGAAGCAGTCATCATGGAGTTCACTGTTGGCGGCTTCATGAAGGAAAAGGCGCTTTCTACCCATTTCAACGATACGCCCGAGAAGGCCTGCCGTCCGTTCAACCAGGACCGCGACGGCTTCGTCATGGGCGAAGGCGCGGCGATTCTGATACTTGAGTCCGAGGAACACGCAAAGGCGCGTGGCGCGAAGGTTTACGCCGAACTCGCTGGCTACGGCGCGACTTGCGACTCCTACCACATCACGGCTCCAGATCCTTCCGCCGATGGCGCGGTCAAGGCGATTGAGGTCGCACTAAAGGATGCTGGCGTCGCGGACAAGTCGACTGTCGGCTATATCAACGCCCACGGCACTTCCACCCACCTCAACGACCAGATGGAGACAAATGCGTTCAAGCGCGTCTTCGGCGTTGACCAGGCGAAGAAGATAAATATTTCGTCCACCAAACCGTGCCACGGCCACTGCCTTGGCGCGACTGGCGCAATCGAGGCGGCAGTCACGGCTCTTGCGATCAAGGAAGGGTTCGTTCCTCCGACGATCAACTACGAAAAGCCGGACTTTGAAGTCGATGCCTCGAAGGGCGAGACTCCCCTCGACCTCAACTACACGCCGAATGTCGGCGTGAAGCGCGACATAGACGTCGCGCTCTCCACCTCGCTTGGCTTTGGCGGGCACAATGGTGTGTTGGTGCTTAAGAAAGTGTAAAGTTTAAAGTTGAGGGTTTCGAGATGGAGTTTCCAAAGTTCAAACAGGAATTCAACCGCCCCGGCATCGAGCTTCTGCCGCACCGCGATCCGTTTCTATTTGTCGATACGCTTCTTTCGGCTGACGAGACGGGAGCACTTGGCGAATACACATTCACGGCTGAGAAGAACGAATTCTTCAAGGGTATCCTCTCGTTGCTCGAGAAGCAGAAGC
>JAFYQC010000089.1 GCA_017547265.1 Kiritimatiellia bacterium
CTCGTCGGCAAGACCGTGATCCTGCCGCTCACCGGCCGCGAGATCCCCGTCATCTCCGACGACTACGTCGACCGCGAGTTCGGCACCGGCATCGTGAAGATCACGCCCGCGCACGACCCCAACGACTTTCTCGTCGGCAAGCGCCACGGCCTCGCCGAGATCAACATCATGACCGACGACGCCCACATGAACGAGCTCGCCGGCGAGAAGTACTGCGGCATGGACCGCTGGGAGTGCCGCAAGGCGATCGTCGAGGACCTCGACGCGGGTGGCTTCCTCGACCACATCGAGGACATCGACAACCAGGTCGGCCACTGCTACCGCTGCCACGAGACCGTGGAGTCGCGTCTTTCGAAGCAGTGGTTCGTCAAGATGAAGCCCCTCGCCGAGCCCGCGATAGCAGCCGTCAAGTCGGGCGAGGTAAAGTTTGTTCCCGACCGTTGGTCGAAGATATACTTCAACTGGATGGAGAACATCCAGGACTGGTGCATCTCGCGCCAGCTCTGGTGGGGGCACCGCATACCCGCTTACTACGTGCGCGGGAATGCGAGTGAAGAGTTGAAAGTTAAAAGTGAAGAGTTGGTGTTTGTGGCAGAGACCCCGGAGCTCGCATTGGAGAAGGCGAAGAAGGCGACTGGCAACGCTGCGCTGACGCTTGCCGATCTCGAGCAGGATCCAGATGTTCTCGACACTTGGTTCAGCTCGTGGCTTTGGCCGTTCTCGACCTTGGGTTGGCCGGAGAAGACTAAGGACCTCGACTACTACTATCCGACGACGGATCTCGTGACGGCGCAGGACATCATCTTCTTCTGGGTTGCGCGCATGATGATGGCGGGTATCCACTTCATGAAGAAGCCGCCGTTCAAGAATATCGTCATTCACGGCATCGTCCGCGCGGCGGACGGCTCGAAAATGTCGAAGTCGAAGGGCAATTCCCTCGACCCGCTCGAGCTGATCGACCAGTATTCTGCCGACGCGCTTCGCTTTTCGATCGCGCTCATAACTTCGCTCGAGTGCGACTCGAAGGTGAGCAAGGAGAAGTTCGAGATTGGTCGCAACTTCACGACGAAGATCTGGAACGCGGCGAAATTCCTCGAAATGCAGGAATCTTCTCTTCAACAGGAGGGGAGCGGGGACGCCAGAGTCCCCGTCCTTTCCAACCTCTCCGCCGACGACAAGCATATTCTCTTTGCCGCCGATCTCGCCTGCCGCAAGGTCAACGAGATCCTCGAGTCCTACCGCATCCAGGACGGTGCTCTCGCCGTCTACGACTTCTTCTGGACGCAGATCTGCGACGGCTACGTCGAGTACGTCAAGGATTCGCCCAACAAGGCGGTGTCGGTCGCGATTCTCCGCGATGTCTTCTGGAAGGCTCTTCGTATTCTCCATCCCTACATGCCGTTCGTCACCGAAGAAGTCGCGCACCAGCTCGGATTCCTCAAGGATGGCGAGACGATCATGCTTCAGAAGTTCCCCGAGGGGTACTCCGCCGCCGAGAAGTCGGCTTGGGGCGTGACCGAGGATAACTACCAGTTCGTGAACGCGAAGCGCGAGGCGATCACTGCGATCCGCGCGCTGAGGGCCGAGTACAAGGTCCCGCCCGCTACGTTCGTGAAGGTGACGGTCGCGACCGACGTTCCTGGCGCTGTCGCCGAGGTTGAGTCGCTGAAGAAGTCGATGAGGGCCGAGTCGGTCGAGTTCGTTCCGGCCGGCAGCGATCTTGCGATGCCGTCGAAGATCACGAAGTTCGGTACTGTCTACCTCTCGCTCGAAGGCCTTGTGGACAAGGCGGCCGAGGCGAAGCGCATCGCAGGCGAGCTAGCGAAGATCGGCGGGTTCATCAAGTCCGCCGAAGCGAAGCTCGCGAACGAGAACTTCGTGGCGCACGCGCCAGAGGCGGTCGTCGCCGAGGCGAGGCGCAAACTCGCCGAGAACAAGGAGAAGGTCGCTCAGCTCGAGAAGCTCGCGAAGCTCTTTTCGTAAGTTTCGCGCGGGGGCGCTATGGAAGTCGCGTGGCTATCGGTCGGCTGGGTGTTGGTAGCGGTCGGGATAGTCGGCTGCGTGATTCCTGTCGTTCCCGGGCCGATTCTCTCCTACTGTGGGATTCTCTGCCTCTTGGGGACTTCTCATGCTCCGACGGTCGCGGCACTCGTGGCGTTTGGCGTCTTAACCGTCGTCGCGTCAGTGCTTGACTATGTGGTGCCTGCATTTGGCGCGAAGAAGTTCAACTGCTCCAAGCTCGGCATTCTTGGCTGTGCCGTCGGAACTGTCGTAGGCATCGCATTCTTCCCGCTTGGACTTCTTTTGGGGCCGTTCCTCGGGGCTGTTGTCGGCGAGCTGATCGCAGGCAAGTCTGTTGGGAAGTCCGTCTGGGGCGGCGTCGGCGCTTTCATAGGCTTTCTTGCGGGCACATTCCTCAAGCTTGTCGCCTGTTCCATAATGGCGATCTTCTACGCGATGTCGGCCTTGAGCTTGCAGTCTAAGTTCCCTATTTAATTTTGCGCGGCAGTTTGGTATAATCGCGCATACATGATAGCGTATGTAAGAGGCGTGCTGGCCGAGAAGGGTCCAGACCGCGTTGTTATAGAGGCCGGTGGCGTCGGCTACGAGCTGCTCATACCGGTTTCGACGTTCGACCGACTTCCCAAGGAGGGCGGTGAGGCAAAGCTCCTCGCGTGGCACTGTGTCCGCGAAGACGACGAGGCGCTTTTCGGGTTCGCGACCAAAGAGGAGCGCGAGATGTTTCTGAAGCTCACCCAGGTGAGCGGTGTCGGTCCTAAGATTGCGCTTGCGATTCTCTCCGGTTCGTCGATAGGCGAGCTTTCGCTCGCGATTGTATCGAGCAACGCCAAGCGGCTATCTTCGATCAAGGGCGTTGGCAAGAAGACCGCCGAGAAAATCTGCGTCGAGTTGAAGGACAAGGTCAATGCGATCGAGGCGCTTGCCGCCACGTCGCGCCGAGGCGGAAATGACGCGAAGACGCCGATTCTCCATGACGCGATTCTTGCGTTGACGGCGCTCGGCTTCAACGATGAGGCGGCGAACAAGATGGTTTCGAAGGTCCTGGCCGACAATCCGTCCGTCAAGGACGTCGAGACGCTCGTGCGCCTCGCTCTTGCAAGCCGATAACCTCTACACCATCTGCATGTTCTACACGGCTAAAGACATCTTTTATAAAAAGGATAAGAATATGACGAAGAAGACAATGTTGCTTGGAGCATTCTGCGCGGTGGCGTTTGTTGCTTTCGCGGAGCGCGAGTACATCTGGCCGGAGGGCAAGATGCCAGACGCACAAGACCACCAGATCGCCGCTATGACGAACGAGAAGGAGAAGGGCAAGTTCCCCTATCTCGACTGGTGCCCCGCCCCCGAGAAGCCGAACGGCTGCTGCATGATCCTCATTTCGGGAGGAGGCTATTTCAACTGCTGTGACATAGGGCTCGTCCAGATGTGGGAACGCAAGTTCACGAAGATTGGCTTCCAGTGCGTCAACTTCGTCTACCGGACGCCGCGTCCGAACGGTCTCCCGATTCACCAGAGCGCGTGGGAAGACGGCCAGCGCGCTGTGAGACTCGTTCGCTCTCAGGCCGCGAAGCGTGGGTATGATCCCGATAAGATAGGCACGATTTCGATGTCGGCGGGATCTCACCTTGCCACGCTTCTCGCGACGAGCGCGCTTACGCCCGCCTACGAGAATGTCGACGAGCTTGACGAAGTTCCCTGCCACATCAACTGGGCAATTACGGGAGCGATCGCATACGCGGTGACGGACGGCATCGGCACGCCCAATACGCGCAACGGGCAGGCGATAGACGCCAAGCTCGACTCGGTTTTCAAGTTTGACGAGAAGACGGCGCCTATGTGCATGTTCCACGGAAGTGCCGACCTTTATTCACCGATGGCGTCGACGCTCGTCTACCGCGAGCTACGGAAGCGGAAGATTCCTGCTGAGCTTCACCTCTTCGCCGACCGCAATCACGGCTTTTGGGGCTCTGACGGGAAGGGCGACAAGGCGACCGGCTACGACAACTGGTTCGGCCGCGCTCATGAGTTCCTTGCGCAGATGGGCTTCCTCGGTCCTCTCCTGCCCGAAGAAGATCTGATGCAACGCTTTGCCGTGGACTTCCACGATCCGGCGAAGTACGTCAAGGAGGAACTTTGGCCCAAGGGCAAGATACCAGACTTCCAGGAGAAGCAGAACATCCCGTATCTCGAGTGGTACATTCCTTCGAACCTCACGACGAAAGCGATACAGATCATCTATTCTGGCGGCGGGTACAATGGCAACGGCCCAGATGGTTTCGAGGTCGCGCCAGCGCGCCGCTTCCTCAACGAAAAGGGCATGGCCGTTGTCACGATGAAGTACAGGACGCCCCGCCCGGCGAAGCCGCTTGCGAAGCATACGACTGCGTGGCAGGATCTCCAGCGCTGCATCAGAATCGTCCGTTCCAAGGCGGCGGAGAAGGGGCTTGACCCGAATCGCATCGGCATCATGGGTTCGTCTGCGGGCGGACACCTCACGCTTATGGGCGTGACGAGCTCGAGAAGCCGCTCGTACTGGAACATCGACGACATCGACAAGATTCCGTGCAATGTCCAGTGGGGCGTTGGCATCTACCCTGCGTATGCGCTCACGGACGGCTACGACATGCACAACACGACCGGCGGCAACGATGATTCCGCGCGGCTTGTCCCGGAGTTTGCGTTCGACCCCGACACTTGCCCAATGGTGTTCATCCACGGCGATGCCGACGGCTGGGCGTCGATGAACTCTGTGAAGACATGGGAGCAGATGCGCCGCATGGGAATTGCGAGCGACCTGCACACGCTATGCAAGAGGCCGCACTGCTTCCAGCGCAAGGCGTCTCCCGGCACCGGCAGCTATTCGTGGCTCGGACGCATCTGGGAGTTCATGAACCACAAGGGGTTAAATAGGTAACGGGGAACGTATCCCCCGAGCGAAGCGAGCCGCGCAAGCGGTCGCTAGAGGGGTGGGAACGGGATTAGAGCCGCTGTGAAATGCGGTATAGGTGCTCGACGAGGTTTGCGTCGAGCACCTTTTCCATAAAGGGTATCACTTCGTGGCGCACCTTGTTGCGCTCTATCGAGACGTC
>JAFYQC010000090.1 GCA_017547265.1 Kiritimatiellia bacterium
AGGACTGTACGTATAGGAATGTGCGCCTCCATAGATGGCCCTTGATCCTCAGTATTGCCTGCACTCATATGACAATCTCCAATCTCTTAACATTTCCTTACAGACAACCCAATCGGCTTCTGCTGGTGCGCGAGCGCCCACACCGCGTTCGTCAGCACCGCCGGCGAGGTGCCCATGCCAGCGACCCTCCTTCGTGCTGTGCACTTCGGAGGGGAAACGAGGATTTTGCGCTTTGATTCGGATTTCATCCGATGACCTCCCAATGGCCGCCCTTGGTCGGGCCGACGCGGCGGATCAATCCAGTCTTCTTCAATTTGGCAATTTGCTTTATAATCGAGTTGCGCGCCTTGCCTAGTTTTGCCGCCAAAAGATCATGTGTTATCTGAGGATCCGCTCGCATAAAGGCAATAATGGCATCTGCGGTTTTCATACCACTTTTCACCACACTTTCCACCGAACTTTTCACCACAGTCGGCTCTGGGGCAAGGGATCTAGCTTCATGTTTCATCGCATGTCACCTCACTTGTCGAAAACCCAATGGCCCTTTTTGGTAGGGCCTTCGTGTCTAAGACCAACTTTGGCCTTCAGAGAATCCAATCGACGCTTAACGCTGTCGGTGCTAATCCCGATCTTTTCAGAAATCAGCTTGCGCGTTATCTCAGAATCCATTTTTATGCAGGATAGAATCTTCAATTCTATGTCTGATAGATTTTCTTGGGCGGCTTCTTGGGCGGCTTCTTGGGCGGCTTCTTGGGCGGCTTCTTGGGCGGTCTTTGTTAACGCCCGGTCGGCGGAATACGCGTCGTCAAGCGGAACGATAAGCCTAAAGACATCGTCTTCATCAAACACGGGCTCCGCGTTTGAGTAGATCTTGACGTAGTGATAGAGGTTCCTTACGCCAGAGCCAAGTTCATCCGCAAGCTGTACTTGGTGGAAGAAGTTCGCGATGATCGGGTTCTTTGGCTCGGGTTCCAAGTTTTTGGGCGTAATCCGTCCATAACGGAACGCGCGATTGGCGTTCTCCGTATACATGCGGTCTCGCTCGATGATCAGGCGTGCGTAGCGTGCGCTCGAAAACTCGCGGTGAATGAGAAGGTTGCCGATCATCTCGCGAAGTATCTTGTCGCGAAGGGACACACGTGTGTCATCCTCCAGGTAAAACTTGTCGAGGAGGTGCTTCTCGCCAAAGGCGAAAAGCTGGTCGTAGCTGTCAAGAAGATTGGTGGACACCGTCACGCGGTCATCATACCGGTCGACATTGACACGACGTAGCAAGGCATCAGTCTTGTATGCTGGGAACACATCGCCGATACAATCGTCCGATCCAAGGAGCAGGACGGCAGCGGCCTTGAAGCCTTTCTTGCCGGACTCGGCATCCACGCCGAGCAACTTCGCGCTCTTGAATATGGCATCCGCAGACATCCGGCGCCACGGATGGCCGTCCCGCGTCATCTCCTTGATCCGCGGAAGAAGGTCCAGCCGAAGATCCTTTTTCGTGACATACGGGAAAACCCGCTGCTCCGTAAAGACATGTTGTTTCCGAATGAAGAGCTGCGCGAGGGGCTCTGTTCCCTTTATTCGCACATCCGACTCGTGCACACGCACATATGTAGCGCCCTTGAACCGATGAACTTCAGGACTTTCCGGCACTTGCACATAGATCAGATGCTTGCGCTGGTACACGATATGCTCTGGATAAAGCTGCACCGTCGGCTCGAACAGATTCGGATCGTTCATCACCTTGACGAAGTTGCGAATCATCGCGTCAACTGCCTTGGGCGGAAGGCCAACGACCGTACCGTCATCATCAACGCCAAGCAAAAGATCGCCGCCCGCCTTGTTCAGGAACGCACAGACCGACTCGAACGTATCGGCCTTCGGTCCGTCAGCCGCCCGCTTGAACTCGATGTTCAGGTTCTCACCGATAGTCAGCAACGTCTTCAGTTTTGATGTCGTAATCTTCATGTCGAAATATCCTATGTCCTATATTTTACCATATTCCAGCGCTGTTGTGTGACTTTGCAAGTTTCCGCCATCTGCATTTCCAGTATCCCCACCACTCCTTCTACCCCATACTCGCGCAATATGCCGAAATCTTACACGCCAAACCCTGCTACCTGTTCACCCCCAGTACGGCATTTGAATCAAGAAGAAAACTGATCACCACGGCGCCAAAGGTTGCAGAATGGCAGAACGCGCCACTCACATCAGTAGAGAAAGCCGAACAACCAGATCAGCAACGTGGGTATAACACTATCTTGCCATAATCATGCAAAAATCGCGAAAATCACCACGCCCAATGGGGTCCCACCCCATAATGATGAAGTCTGACCTGTCAATCCCAGTAACTTCTGCACTTAGAACTGGCAACGGGAAACCAACACGATAAAACCCAACAAGCTCCCCTATCGGTGCAACTTCCAACCTCACCTGATCAACCGGCGAACGCGACCCGTCGAACTTGACATCAGCGCCTCGTACCTCCGGAAATCCAGCTTGCCCGTTGTCACATTCGCCTGATAGAGGATCTTCGGCCCATACGCCTTTCGCAACGCGCCCAGGACATAGTGCTCATAGAGCAAGGACATGTCAATCCAAAACGCCGGAATCGCATGCTCTTCCGCAGATGCTCGGTCAATGGTATTCCGCTACTTGTTCTGCGCCAGTAATCATTCGTCCTCTTCGTCCTCAATAGGATTGTTGAACACGACTTCAATATCGAGTCCAGGATATTCGGACAATGCCTGTTTCATAACATTGCATTTCTCCCAAACGCTGCCGTGGCAACATGCGAATGTATCGGGGGCGAACTCTTCCATCACCAGCGTGTCCGTCTTATTAATTGCAAGGCGAATGGTGCTCGACTTAGCCGCAGCCGCATGTAGCTTTTCCGCGGATTCCTTTGCCAACAATGTCAAAACCTGTCGCACAATTGTTGTCCAAGAGTCCGTCCGATACTCGACATCACGGAATCGAAACGCTACAGGCTTCGAGTTCGTGAAAAACCCCGGACGATGGGCAACGATCCCATACGCAAACACTTCTGGCCGCGGCGGATTGTAAGTCGTTGTCGGATACTGCCAAATGCACTGTGCGCGATCAGCAAGATCTTTCGCTCGCTTGGTGATTTCCGCCTCCGTCCAAGTCTCCTGCTGCGCAATGAACTCGTTCAAGAAAAGATGATGCGCCTCTGACGAGAAACCAAACGCATCCGCCTTCAAATCGGCAAGTGAGCGCCCGGCCTTGCTGACAAAGCTCTTGTTGCTCATTTCCGAGTTGTAGGCCGTCAGGGTCAAGTTCCCCAAGCGATGCAACCATGTCTCATGAACCCGCGCCCAGTCTCCTCCAAGCGCCGTGCGCCATTCCTCCGTCAGCTTTTGCGGCATGACATGCTCGACAGTATAGTCCCCGTTGCGAATCTTGTCATAAACCACGTCTTCAACGCCGTTGACGACCGCTGTCCGTCCAGTGCCATTCTCCAAGCGCGAAAAGAAATACGCACGGTTCTTCGTCCGCATCTCATACACTCGTTTTTTTTGCAGCGCCTGAACGAACTCCGCATCATCTGGGAACCGTGCCTTGCCCGACCGAGTCATCAATACATACGCAACCCGCTCGTCGTAAGGCACATTTGCATCGTGTGCCGAAACGCCGCGGTGCAACTCAACGAATACCTTGTTCAACGAGTTGGTCGGCAAATCGCAAATCAACCGACGCAAAACGTACGCGTCAATCATCCGCAATATGCGCCGCACCTGCTCAACTGGCAAGACACATTCGGCATACATCTTGAACACACGAAGGACGAACGGATAAGAAGGTGTGCATTCTTGCCGGTTGATGTTTGCCATGACATTTGCCAGAGTCGCATCCTCTATCTTCGAAGGATCCAAAAGCATCTGATAGCACCTGGCCGCGGATAGAATATTTTTGAGCAGTTCTTCACGATCTGCATATTGCTCAGCAAACAATTTGAACTCCGGATAGACGCGATTCAAATTCGGAATCTCGCCTTGTTCGGCGGACAGAAAATCTCGTACGAATAAGCCGACCCCGTCGCCACCTTCGGGCCGACGAACAAGTTGTTCGATCGGCTTCCAATAAGTCGTGAAATACCGCTCCTGCGCACTTGCGGACAAGTCCATCAGAACATAGTTGCGGATCTTGTCGCCTTCGGTCAAATCTACACCTGTAGAATTGATACTTTCGAAGATCAACTGAGGATTGTCATCGCCCGAAAGCTCAATATTGATTATCTGCAGTTTTTCAATCGCATCGACAATCTCGTCAACCGTAAT
>JAFYQC010000091.1 GCA_017547265.1 Kiritimatiellia bacterium
AGCGGCACGAATGTTCCCGAGGAGAGCCCGTGGCTGATCGACGACGACACGTTTGCGAAGATCATCGTCCTCGCGCGACTTTCCGTTCCATACACCGGGATCATAATCACTGCGCGCGAGAGCCCTGCGAGCCGCAACCGCGTCCTCGGCTACGGCATGACGCAGCTCGACTGCTCTAGCAACATCGCTATCAAGGGCTACAGCGATTTCGAAAACGAGGCGCACCAGGAGAAGGACCGCCAGCAGTTCATGCTTGGCGACACTCGCTCGCTCGACGAGATGGTGCGCTACCTCGCCTCGCGCGGCACAATCACGAGCTTCTGCACTGCCGGCTACCGTTGCGGCAGGACGGGCGGTTGCATCATGGACGCCCTCAAGACCGGTCGCGAGGGTAAGTTCTGCAAGATCAACGCAGTGCTCACTTTCCGCGAGTGGCTTGACGACTTCGCTTCGGACGAGACGCGCAAGATTGGCGACGCGCTCATCGAGAAGGAGCTCGCGGGCATCAAGGAGTGGGTGCCGAAGTTCTACCCGTCCGTGATGAAGCAGTACGAGGCGACTTGCCGGGGCGAGCGCGATTTGTTCTTCTGAAAGACGCCTTGCTACCATTATTTTTGGTATAATATCACCAATGGCCAAGGTCAAGCTAACGAAAACGGAACTCAAGGCGCAGACGGACGCGCTTAAGCGCTTCCAGCGCTTCTTGCCGATGCTTCAGCTCAAGAAGCAGCAGCTGCAGAGCGAAATCGCCGGCATTATCGCGAAAGCCGATGCCGTGAGCGCCAGGGAGCGAGCCGTTCGCGAGGGCTTGAACAAGTGGGTCGGCCTCTTTGCGACCGACGAGAATCTGCTTCCTGGGCTCGTCAGCGTGAAGAGCATCAAAAAGGGCGAGTCCAATATTGCGGGCGTCGCGATACCGACGTTCGAGTCGATAGAGACCGACGTGAAGGAGATCGACGCATGGGCGACACCCGCGTGGGTCGACAATGCGGTCGAGGTCACGACGCAGATACTCTCACTCCAGTGCGAACGCCAGGTATACGAGGAGCAGAGGCGGCTCGTCACGGAAGAGCTTCGCCAGACTTCACAGCGCGTAAATCTTTTCGAGAAGGTCAAGATACCACAGTGCAAGGAAGCGATCCGCGTCATCAAGATCGCGCTTGGCGACGAGCAGACAGCCGCCGTCACGCGCGGCAAGATCGCGAAGTCGCGCGCTCCAGAAAGCGAGGTGGCGGCATGATAGTGAAGATGCTCCATCTTGATCTCGTGTGCCTTGCCAAGGAGAAGGAGACGACGCTGACGCAGCTTCGCGACCTCGGCGCGGTCCATCTCGATCTTTCTTCCGCGCAGGGCGCTACCGTTGCGGCTGCGAAGGGCGCTGCGGCAGACGCCGAGAAGGCGGTTCGCTTGATCCTCAAGGCGCGCGGCAAGGAGAAGGACATAAACATACACGAGCGTTCCGTGGCGGACATCCTTGCCATCGAAACCGACCGTGAGACGCTGAAGTCCGCAAAGGACGAGCTCGAGCGGACGATCCGCACATACGAGCCCTACGGCGATTTTGATCCCGAACTTGCAGATCGGCTCTTGAAAGACGTTGAAGGCCTGCGCGACGTGGTGCCGCTTCCGGAGACGCTTCCGCCCATGCGCCTTTCCAAGATGCATGAGAAGCTTGACCGCATCGAGAACCGCATCACCATTGACATCGCGAAAATAGCGGGCAGCGACGAGAACGCAATTTTGAAGAAGTATCCGGCTCTTGCCGACAAGATTGCGTTTGAGTCGGCGAAGGAGCTTGTCGGCGAACAGGGCGAGTTGGCGTTCGTCTCTGGCTGGATTCCCGCGACTGGGCGCGGCGCATTTGCCGCGGCCGCCTCCGAGATGGGGTGGGGAACGCTTCTGCGCGAGCCTGCCGAGGGCGAGATTCCTCCGACGCTCGTTGAGCCGCCGAAGATCTTCCGCCCGATGAAGGCGCTTTTCTCTGGGCTCGGCATTGCGCCCGCGTACACGGAGGCCGATGTCTCGGTCCCGTTCATGTGCTACTTCTCGCTCTTCTTCGCGATGCTCGTTGGCGACGGCGCTTATGGCGCGATATTTCTTGCAGGCACGCTTGCGATGAGGAAGAAGCTTCCGCGGAGCTGGTTCACTTTGCTTACGGTGTTCTCGTCTGCGACGGTCCTTTGGGGGCTTCTCTCGAACACCTGGTTTGGCGCAGGGATTCCGTGGTGCGCCGACTGGCCTACTGTGAAGTGGCTTGCCGATCCGAGCTACCATAACATGATGCTTCTCTGCTTCACGATCGGCGTCTCCCACCTTATGCTTGCGCGCATTTGGAATGGCGTTTGCAAGGCGCCTGACTCGACGTGCGTTGCGGAGTTCGGCTGGGCGGGCGTACTGCTTTTCATGTATCTCGTCACCAACTCGATCGTCGGCATCTTTTCTGGGATTCCCACGTGGGGCTTCTGGGTGCTTGGCGTGTCGATTGTCGCCGTGTTCGGCTTTTCGGTGAAACCATCTGAGCTCAAGACGCGCGGCGCGGAGCTTGGGATGCTTCCGTTGAATGTGATGAGCGCGCTCGGCGACATTATCTCCTACGTGCGACTTTTTGCCGTCGGGCTTGCGTCGGTCAAGGTCGCGGAGAACTTCAATTCGATGGCGACCGGGCTCATCTCCTCCGAGAACGCTTGGTGGATGAACGCGCTTATGTGCGTCGCGATGGTCGCGATACTCGTAATCGGCCATGCGCTCAATCTCGCGATGGCGGGACTCTCGATCCTCGTCCACGCCGTTCGACTGAACACTCTCGAATTCTCCAACCACAAGGGCGTAAGCTGGTCGGGCTACGAATACCGCCCGTTCAAGCGCACGTCGACTTGACGATTTCACCATCAAACAGCAAACTACAACTTTAACAACAAAGAAGGGATAAGACAATGAGTGATGCAGCAATGATTGTGGCGGGCGCGATTGCCTGCTTGGGTCTCGCCGGAGCGGGCAGCGCTTTCGGAACTGGCTTCGCGGCTTCTGCGGCCGTTGGCGCATGGAAGAAGTGCTACGCCGCGAACAAACCCGCGCCGTTCCTTCTCCTCTCGTTCGTAGGTGCGCCGATTACGCAGACGCTCTACGGAATGATTCTCATGTTCATCATGCTTGGAAAGGTCGAGTTTATAAAGGATGCAGAGGGCGTGATAACGGGCGTGAAGCCGCTTGTTTGCGCTGGTGCGGGCATGCCTGTCCTCGTTGCCGGTATCTTCGCTGGTCTCGCGATCGGGCTTTCCGCGCTCTTTCAGGGCCGTGCCGGCGCTGCGGCGTGCGATGCCCAGGCCGAGACGAACCAGGGCTTCACGAACTACCTCGCCGCGCTCGGCATCGTCGAGACGGTCGCGATTTTCGCGATGGTGTTCGCGCTCATCGCCCTCGGTTCGATCGCGTAAATGACCCTGAAGAAACCAAAGGTCATTTGGTTTGCGGCGTTCACGGCGGTCTTTGCCGTGTGCGCCGCTGTCGTCTTTTGGGGGTCGTGGGGCCCAAACATGGGATTTGTCGCGCCGGACAACGATATTTTCTTCCCACATTCATATAGTGATACGTTCCTAAGCTGGTGGAACATGTTTGCTACTACGGGCAAGGCGCATCCATTTGATGTGCTTTGGTCCGGATTAATCGGCTCTCCGTTGACTTGTTGCCAGTTGCGATATGTAGTTTCGTCCTATTGCGGTGCGCTGGCAATGGCTTGGTTTTTGCGTGGGCGAGGGCTGTCGCCCATTTCCTCATATGGCGCAGGCATCCTGTTCGCGTTTTCTGGATATGGATTGACGCTGTATTCTGCGGGGCATGGAAACTGGTTTGTGTGGATGAGTTATGGAGTCTTCGCATTCGGTCTTCTTGATCGCGCTGTTAAAGGTCTTGGATTTCGCTATTGGGCTTTGCTTGGACTTGTCGAAGCATGGGCTAGCTTCTATGTTCCTGATGTCTGGCTTTTGTTTGCGGTCTTTCTAGCTGCATATGCAGTGTTTCGCTTTGTGCAGATCCGCGCCTTTCCAGTGAAAGGCATTCTCGTAGCTGCGGTTGTGTTTCTTGCTGTTTCTGCTCCTAGTGTATATTATGCATTTGCAAAGGACCTTTCGGGTCGAGACGAACAGATAGAAAAGTCAAAAAGCACTTCTTTGGCTGGCGGCAGTAAAGAAGATGCCGATGCGCGGTGGATATTCGCAACAAATTGGTCTCTTCCACCTGCAGAGACGTTGGAGTTTTTCGTCCCGCGCATCAATGGTGACACAAGCTGCCCCCTGACGCTTTCCATAGGACGGCAGCTGGGCACCGGAGTCAAGCCATATACTGGTGCTCTGGGACGTCCATATGGTGCGACAGTTGGCAATTACCGCCAGCATTCGCTCTATGTTGGGCTGGTCACTTGCCTGCTGGCGCTTCTTGCCATCGTCATGGCGCTTGTTTCTTGGAGTTCTGCCAAGCGACAGGTGGCGGGCGGCAAGGATTCGTCGCTGCCAGTCAACGATCGCGCGACGATTGTCTTTTTTGTTGTTGCGGCAGTTGTCTTCTGGCTTTTCTCCTTGGGGCGTTATTGCGAACCAGTCTATCGACTTGTCTATGCAATGCCGTTCGGTGACTACTTGCGAGCACCCGTCAAATGGCATCATCTCACAGAATTTTGCATTGCCGTTCTTGCCGGTTTTGGAATAGAACGTGCCCTTTGTCTTGTGCATAGGATGAAGTTCTCGTGGATTGTCGTTGCGGCCATAGTTGTGCTTGGTGCGTTAAACCTTGCCTACGTTGCCCATTTCTACTGTGCGCCGATTGACTATTCAAGGGCGGTTCTCAAAAGGTGTTCTTCTCGTCTGGCGGTCCTGTCTCGGCAACAGTTGGTGCAGCCTCAGTTGGCGGAGCTGGTTAGAGGGGGATATATTGTTTCCGTGGCAAATTGGATCGGAGGAAACGACGCTTTGCTTGTGCAGGTTTTGGAACCCACCAGGCCGCTAAAGCCAGAACCTATCCAGACCATTCCATTTTGTCTAGGACTGGTTTCGGTGTTCGCAGCCATTGTCACTCTAGGTGTATCAATAAAGTCAAGTTGGAGAGGTGTAGAATGAATCAATCCGTTTTGATTCAATTCGGAATATGTATGCTTCCTGTGGTGCTCTTTGGCGCCGGGAGACCGGTGTTCCAATGTTCGCTCGACTCGGATGGTTCGCTGTCGAGGCCAGAGGTTGGTGAGCCTGCGGTTGTCGCTCGCGATATTAAGTTTTGCGAGGGAACGAAAGGGCAGGCGCTTCAGGTGAAGCAGGGCGGCGGTTGCGTTGGATTCCCTTTGCCTAAGGGGCTACCTGTCGAGCGGGGAGCGATTGAGTTTTACGCCCGCATTGACAATCCACGAGACTGGTATCGCGACGCGGGCGATCCCACGTTCTTCAGTGTTTTTGACTCCGCAACTACAAACCAGATGGTCATGGCTTTCGAGATAAACTCGAACAACGGCGTCGCTAAGAGCGGGTGGTATTTCAGGATGAACCACCTGGGATGGATCACTTCCCTCCCGGGCTTTAACTGGAGGATAAGTTACAAGACCTGTTTTCCAAACAGCGACCCCAAGGGGTGGCACCACTATTTGATCCAGTGGAATCTCGCAGGGTTGCAAGGCGGACGCGACTTGGCGCGTGTCTTTGTGGATGGCGAGCAAATCCTTGCGATCAATGGTGATTTTGAGCACTCGCATGTTGACGCAGAAGCAGTTGAGAGGTTTCGCAAGACGATGTCCCAGCCATGCATGCTGTTCCTTGCGCGCGAGTTCCATGAGCAAGGGCAGAACCATTGCGACTATGCGATTGACGAGCTGCGCATATGGCAGGACGAGAACGGGGACGGCCAGGCGGCGAAGCCCGCTGCCGAAAAGCGGGTTCTCAAGTTAAGCGATGGCCCCGAGGTTCTTGCTGCTAAGCGGCTTACAAGGGCAGCCGCTGCAGAAGAGCGGTGGTTTGTTGGTATGCCGCTATCGCAGGAAGCGCTTCCGGATGCCCGCGATGCGATGATTGAGGTTTCGGGCCTTCCTCCGGGAGTCGTGTTCGACGCGAAGAGGCGCTGCTTCGTGGGTGTTCCGTCGAAGGGCGGCATTTACGACATCGTCATCCGCATCACGAGAAAGGGGCTCTCGACGACTTTTCGCAAAAGGGTGACCGTCGGCAACCTTCCTGTCTGGACAAGTGGCGTGTTTGCGGGTGGTGGCAAGAATGGTACGGTGTTGTTCGTCATAGGAGACGACGGAATTCTTGCTGGACGCTGGAAGACAGTCGACAATGTCTGGACCATGAGCGCCGGAGGATTCTCTTCGTATGACGAAAAAGCAGGGAAGTGCAGGATGAAGGCGTCGTATTCCTGCGGCAGCGAGAGTCGCGACATTGACTTGGAGATTACACCTGAAGGTGTCAAGTGCGCTGATTTCTCGGCGTGGACCTGTGAGTGGGAGAGCAACCCAGAATGGGAGGAAGTCGCGTTACGTCTGGACGGAAAGACCTGTCGTGTCTCCGAAGATGGTTACGCGTTTAAGTTTGAAATTCGCGACAAGGGCGCGGTGGACGTCACCTGCACCGGTGATGGGAAGACGTACAAGTCTTCTGCGGTGCTGATTCCGGTGATGGATGACAAACTGGAGTACAAGGTGTTTGTCTGCATACCCAAGGACAAGGACGGCTTCAAGGGCTATTGCGGAGAGTTTGTCTTCGACGGCGAGAACATTGGCGAATGATGTTGGAGCAATATTTTCAAGAAAGGGTTTTCCGTGAATAATGTCTGCATAATTGGTGGCTGTGGTCACGTGGGAATACCACTCGGCCTTGCGTTTGCTTCAAAGGGGAAGAATGTCACTCTTGTCGATGTCAATCCCAAGGCGGTGGAGGCAATTAGCGCCGGTCGGCTGCCTTTCAAGGAAGAGGGCGCCGAGGTATTGCTGAAGTCGCATGTGGGGAAGAACCTGCATGCCACGTCAGACGTTTCGGTTGTAAAGAAACAAGATGTCGTTGTCTTCGTCACCGGAACTCCGGTCGACGAACACCTCAATCCGAAGATACACGATGTCGTCAAGGTGCTTGATGCCTATCTTCCGCTCCTCAATAAGCGACAGCTTGTCATCTTGAGGTCGACGATATTCCCTGGGGTCACACGAATTGTCGAGGAAAAACTCAGGGCGAGGCTGGGCGCAGCAAATCTCGCTTTTTGTCCAGAGCGCATCGTGCAAGGGAAGGGCATCGAAGAGATTTTCAACCTTCCACAGCTTGTCTCTGGTGTCAACAAGAAGGCAGAGAACGCGGCTGCAGCGCTCTTCGCTTCAATTGCGCCTAAGATCATCCGCATCAAGCCGGAGGAAGCTGAGCTTGCAAAGCTCATGACAAACGCCTGGCGCTATCTTGAGTTTGCCATTGCCAACCAGTTTTACATGATGGTCGAGAAGCAGGGTCTTGATTTTTATCGCATTCTCGAGGCCATGAAGGACGACTATCCGAGGGCTAAGCATTTTGCCCGCGCAGGGCTCGCTGCTGGGCCATGCCTCTTCAAGGATACGATGCAGCTTTCTGCGTTTCATAGCAATGAGTTTTTTCTTGGGCACTCTGCGATGCTCGTCAACGAGGGACTTCCAAACTTCCTTGTCTCGCAACTTGAGGAGAAGATGGGCTCTCTTAAGGGGAAGAAGATCGGTATCATGGGCCTTGCATTCAAGGCCGACAACGACGATATTCGCGAGTCGCTTTCTTTCAAAGTGAAGAAGCTTCTTGAGATGAAGATGGCCGAGGTGCTCGTTACGGACGAGTTCGTGCCGGGCACGATGCCGCTCAGGAAATTCCTGAAGGATGTCGACGGTGTCATCCTCGGCGTCCCACATTCCGCTTATCGCAAACTCAAGGTAAAGAAGCCCTTCGTCGACTGCTGGGGCTGCTGGAGGTAAAAATGAAGATATTGGTCACTGGTTCTGCCGGATTCATCTGCGGCTATCTCGTTGAGGAACTACTCAAGGCTGGGCACGAAGTTGTTGGCATAGACAACTTTTCGAAATATGGTCCCGTGAAGAAGAGTTACGACAACCATCCGAACTACCATTTTACGCGTGGGGATGTGAAAGACCTTGACTTGATGAAGTCGCTCATCAAGGATTGTGACCAGGTGCTTGGCGCGGCGGCGATGATCGGTGGTATTTCCTACTTTCACACGTTTGCCTATGACCTGCTAGCCGAGAACGAGCGGATTGCGGCGGCGACCTTTGATGCGGCG
>JAFYQC010000092.1 GCA_017547265.1 Kiritimatiellia bacterium
ACGCGAACGGCGACATAAAATCCGTTATCATGACACAAAATTCACCAAGTTTATGATAAAACCACTTCTGTCTCACGGGAAATTCGTTTTTTTCGCGGACCCTCTTGCATTGGATGACGGGATATGCTATACTTTGCGCTTCCTTTTTGGGGAAATAGCAGCGATACGGTCAGGCGATTCTCCGCCCGTCAAAATCCCGTGGTAAGGCGGTCGCCCCGCGCCCGCCGTCCGTTGCCCGTCCGTGTGCCGCCCATCGCCCGTCCGTAATAAGCCCGTCGCAAGTCCGCCATGCCGCCGCCCATCTCGGAATGTCGCAAAATGTCGGCAACAGACGAATGCCCGCCCGTCCGCCGCCCGTCTGATGTCCGTTGCCTGTCCGTCTGCCGCCCGTTGTCCGTCCGTAGGGGAATCGTCCGTGTGCCGCCCGTTTCCAGTCCGTGTGTAGCCCGTGGCGTGTCCGTTTCCCGTCCGTGCCAAGTCCACCGCGCGCCGCCGCCCATCTTGGGATAGCTGGATTCGTCCAAGTCTGACCAATGCCCGCCCGTTATCCGTCCGTCAGAAGTCCGTAGGCAAGCTCGTGTGCCGTCCGTCGCCAGCCCGTGGCCAGCCCGTGGAGAGTCCGCCGCCTTTGGCTTCACTTCCACAATCCGCCGTCTTTGGCTTCCCCCTGTGAGCCGCCGCGCGATCTGCCGCCGCGCACGAACGCCACACGAACCAACACAAGACGAACGCCACACAGGTCGCGACCGAACGCAGAACGAACAACCGACGAACACAGACGCGCCCGCTCGACATGCGTCCCTCTCAAGGACGATGGCCGTGGAGTGTCCGTTTTCTGCCCGATGCTCGTCCATCAGGTGTCCGTCAGAAGCCCGAATTTTGTCCGTTGCCAGTCCGTTTCCTGTCTGTGTGCTATCCCGCGTGCAGTCCGTAACAAGCCCGTGGTGTGTCCGTGAAGAGTCGGTCACAAGGCCGTGGATAACTCATTGCAAGGCTGTGAAAAGTCCGTGTGTAGTATATGATCACAGCCGTTTTGAGTCCATAAGACGTTCGTTCTCGATCCATGGCAAGGTCGCGCACTTTTGCCTGAATTGACGCTTCGGCGCTTTACTTGGATGTTAGACATTATTTTCGTCGGACGACCCTAATCCGAATTCCTTTGGATACTGTTCGATTAGGCACGAAGCAAGGAACTCGGCGAATGTCTGTGTCATCGTATTGCTTTTGAAAATCGCTTGTATCTGTGGATCTGTTATATGGCGCATCAAATTGCACAACGTTTCTTGCGAGACAAAATCGACAGGCAAGTCCCCCTTGGAGTACGTTGTGTCAGAGGTGCCGATGCGAGTTGCCTGCGCAGACCATATTGGCGCAAAAAGCGGTGTATAGTCGGCGCCGTTCAATGGCTTATCAAAGTGTCCTGCCTCTTTAAACACCTTGTACCATTGTTTGAATAGATCGTCATCAAAGTGTAGTGCGAGGAAGTCCTCGAAGTTCATCACCGAAAAGAAGAAGTCAGGGAGCGAACCTTTTTGCGCATAGGCCTGCGCATTACGACGTTCCGTGGCTGTCGCATTGCGCACATAGATGTCCACATCAACCCAGACGGCAATAGGGGTGCGTCTGTCGGATTTTCGACAGGCAAGGTAGGCCTTGCGCACAAGTGGGAAAGAACCTCCCCCCTCGCCGCCGTTCGTCACCTTTGGAATGAAATTCAAACGAGGTTGAAAATCATCGCCAAGGGGCATGCGATTGGAGAGGAACGAACGTAGGGCTTGAAGATACGTTCGTTCGGACGTGCCTTCACTGACCACAATATAGAGGGTGCGCTTCGCCATTGTCACAAAGCCGGATACGGCACTCCCGAATAGAATCCGTCCAGATACATCCGACGGAAGTTGCTGACGTTACGAATGTCCTCGCCATCGTGTCTCAGGTCACAGAGCCGTTTCACCTTCGTGCCAAGCTTGGCGTTCTTGATGACAATGCCGATCTCCGAAAGCCTCAATATTTCGTCATCGAGCAAGTCTGTGCAGTGCGTAGTGAAGACGAGCTGTGCATTCTTGGTGTTTCGCGCACGTTGCTGAAAGAGAGACAGCATCGCTCGGGCCAATAGTGGGTGCAGTGACCGGTCAAGTTCATCGATGATGATTGTCTCGCCGCTGTGAATCGCACAGAGGAGATAGGCAACTACAGAAGCAAGGCGTATCGTGCCCGACGATTCCTGTGTCATGAAGTCGAACATGACGCGCTCCTTGCGATCATTCTCGTGCGACGAGTTGATGAAAAGTCGCGTCTCCTGCATGGTCAGATTATTGCGGCGGATAATGTCCATGCCATTGGCTGGAGACGTAGCCGCCGCATCCCGCTCAACGATATCGATGCCTTTTATCTCAACATCAAGCTTACGTATAACTTCGACTATGGCAGCAAGCGCCGCTTTCTGATCACATCCCATTACGCCACAAAGCTGATCGACTGCAACCGGAAGAACATTGGCCTCTGTACCTCCAATGAACACGTGTATGTCTTTCGCGATGGCACCGAACGCAGCCGTCGCCTCTGCATTAAGTCCCGCATAGCGATGCCCAAGCGTGTTCAAGAAAGGACGTATCCAGCGGCCGTCGCCATCGCAACATTCGACTTTGAATATTTCCGTGATAGTCTTTGCTGTATAGGGTTTCTTGGTCGCAATCCGCCTGAAATCGCGTTCATGTCCATCAAGGGAAAAGAGAACCTTGCCATCGCGTAAAAGCCGTTCCACGAGAAGGCCGCCGCCAGTAAATGAAAGGGCATACTCGTAAACCGCCTCGTCTTTCACAAAACCAATGATAAACTCTGTTGGCTCTGGACAGGTAACGATGCGATTGGGATCGTATGTCTGGCGAATGTCAATGCGCGAGTTGGCAATCGCCATTTGCAAAGCGGCAACCGCACGCAAAAGATTCGTCTTGCCGTTCGCGTTGGCACCAAAAAGCGCAAGACAAGGAACAAGCCGTTCCATGCAATTGGCTTCATTAAGAAACGCCAGACGCGGGGACATCTTGTACCCGTTTGGAGCTTTCCCTTCATCATAGCGCAGATCCATTACTGCGTCAACAATTGAACGGAAGTTCTTCACTTGGACATACGAAATCATCCTAATCTCTCCTTGTGTTCGCGCATTATACCACAAACAGCTCATGAAAGTCAATGATAAACATGATATATGTTTATCTTAACCAATATGACATGATAATTGTCTCTCGCGAAGGGATGGAAGATCTAAGAAATTGCGTTTATCAAATACGAGACATGCTGAAAGTATGTGGGGCATCCTTCTGGTGAATCTTCAAATCAACTTATGCTCTCCATAACATAATGAGGCTATTTTTTTGGCGATTTCGTCGCGTTGCCAGTAAACGGTATGAGCGTCAATGTATTTCTTGCCCGAACAAATTGCCCGTTCATTTTGTACATCAGGAAATCTGCTTCTTGGTAGTTCTCTATTCAATGGAACAGGATCTTGCTCGTCATAGAAGTTTATCCATTTGACATCTCCAATATTAAATGCAGAATCAGGGAGTTCCTTGTCGGCTATTCGAAGATCTGTCACCCAATCTAATGGTGATCCCATCGTTATAAAAGCTTTGATCGGGAATTTTTCTCCTCTTTCAGATTTTAATTCACGTATCACATCGTACGCAATTACTGAGCCAAGGCTATGCCCAACCAATATGACGCCCTCGGCCTTGGTGTCCAACGCCTTGTTGATTGCTTCTCTTACCTTAGCGCGTATTTTCTCTCCTTTGGGATTACCAAGATACATAGGAAGGTCCAAGACAAGATCCAACGCTCTGGTTGTTTTTTGTACAAACCAAGCCGTAAATAGCTTGCACAAAGCCCATTTCATCCATATAAAAGACTTTCGTATTCTACTTGTAGCCGTCGCCAATTCGGAATCTCGCCAATATGTTGTTTTGTCATAGACATCTACAAGTTGCAATACAATGTCTTGTATCTTATCATCCAAGGCGTTGTTGACAGGTTCCCAAACGGCCTCAATCCAGTATTTGTCTCGTACAGACTGATCTGGCATGACTTTCTCCCCCAGCACGTTGGAGAAACCAGATTGTTGATCGTCAGTCTTGTCGCTGATTCCATGTACTACTACTACCGGATATTCTGGGGTGTTCATAGCTCTTTCTCTTGTGTTCAAATCCTAGTCAGTTCGCTCTCTGGCAGAGCCGTCGCAATATACTCAAAGATAGATTTCGTTTTACGGCGTAATCCTCGTTTATGTAAGCGATTCTCGATGATAAATGCCGAAGGCATGATGACATGCTGATCCATCCGAAGCCCTTTAGACTTAAAGATAGACTCCGCTGGGTACTTCTTGGCCAACTCAAGTAATGTTTCTTTCATTTTGGGCAAATACAAGTCCAAGGCATTCTCTACAACTTCCATGGGAGAGTAGAACGGGATGGGTAGATCATCAATCCCAAACAAACCGTCTGCGGTGTAACCATTGACGCGCGACATCCAATTTGCCTCAAACGACGACTGCGACCCAAGCTCCGATACCACCTTTCGAGTCAGCGGAAAGCAAAACGCCAGAGATAATACGAGTGTGGACCATTGTACAC
>JAFYQC010000093.1 GCA_017547265.1 Kiritimatiellia bacterium
ATCACAAGCATGAAAGGAAAAGACACATGGCAATAGACGTCAACGAGATGAACTCGCGCCTCTGGGCGGAGTGGAAGAACGGAATGAAAATCATGATGGAATCACTGATGAAGGATTCCGTCGACATATCTGGCTCGCTATGTACATGCGTCCTCGGAAGCGAAAATTTCATCCAACGGGCGGTGATGTATATTCAGCGCAAGTCTTACATCGGCAAGTTCAAAGACTACAAGACGCGTATATCCGCCTACGAGAAATCCGTGATGGAACTTGTAGCCGAGGTCAACAAGATGCTCGCAAGCCAGGAGTCACAGCCGTGGTACAAACTCGGCACGCCAGCACCGGCGAAGATCGAATACCGCAGCACACTTGACGAGATCATCATCGACGGCGACGACCGCTTTGAGAACGAGCAATGGGGCGACCACGCCATTGCCGCGTTCGAGAAGTTGAGCGACTACCTTGGCAACATCATGGATATTCTCGACAAGGCGCAGAAGGTGATCGGCAAATGAGCGGACTTCTGAAACTTGAATTCAAGTTACGGATTGTTCTATTGAAGGATATCGGTAAGCGAATTGCCGCAAGCTTCGACTAACTGGCAGAGTCCGAAAAATGGTACAATATAAGACCATGAAACAAAGCACCCAAAAGACGGATCCGAAGAAACATACCGAAACGAGCATGTCCCGTTGCGGATGTGGGAGATGCTGTCGGTGAATCTTGAGGCGTTAAAAGAGTTGATCGCGCGCGGCGAGGGCGAGGCCGTCGAGTTCAAGGAGACGACTGGTCAGCGCGATGATGCCTGCGAGACGTTGTGCGCGTTCTTGAATAAGGATGGCGGAACGGTTGTGTTCGGCGTCACAAGGAAGGGTGTGCTGACAGGGCAGCTCGTTTCAGACAAGACCAAACGCGAACTGTTCGAGGTGTTCGCCAAGTTTGAGCCGTCGGCGGACATAGCCGTGGATTGGGTGGATGTCGACGCGACGCATCAAGCAATCGTGTGCAGTGTTCCTCGTGGGAACGAACGCCCGTATCTGTATGATGGTCGGCCGTATAAGCGCGTCCAGTCTTCGACAACGGTGATGAAGCGCGAAGAGTACAACCGCATGCTTTGGGAGCGTCGGGGATTTGAAAGCCCGTGGGAGGCGACGCCCAATCCTAAACTGAAGCTTGATGACATCGATCTTGAGGAAGTCAGGCGGACGGCGCGGAAAGCCGTGCACATGGGGCGGCTTGACCCATCGGTTGACACGGAAGATGCGATTGGCCTGCTGGATCACTTCCGGCTTCGCGAGAACGGTGTCCTTCTGAATGGCGCGGCAGTTCTTTTTGGCAACGACAAGTCCATCTGGTATCCGCAGCTTGAAATCAAGATGGGATGGTTCCGCGGGACTACGGATCGCGAATTCCTCGACAACCGCCATGTCAGCGGAAACGTGTTCAAGCTGATGGACGAGGCGATGGCGTTTTGCTTCAAGCATTTGAACCTTTCGGCGAAGATCGGCGGCAAGTTGGAGCGCGACGAGGCACTTGAAGTCCCTGCGGCGGCCTTACGCGAGGCGCTGGTCAATGCCTTTGCGCATCGCGATTACGACGATACACGAACCGTGTACCTCGCCGTGTATGCGGATCGGGTGGAAATCAAGAGCCCAGGTGGATTCCCGACTTCCATTGACCTCGAACGCCTTTACGATCCGCCGCTTTGCGATTCCAGACCTCGCAATCCGCGAATCGCCCGAGTGCTATATCTTTGCAAGATGATTGAGACGTGGGGGCGTGGCCTTGGTGTAATCGCAGGGGAGTGCGAACGGGCGGGACTCCACTTGCCTGCGACCGCAATGCGTGGTGGGTATGTGGTCACCACGTTCAAGCGACCAAGGATTGATGAATCTGGATCAAATCTGGATCAAAATCTGGATCACGGTGATCCAGATCCGATCCAGATTGATCCAGATTTGGGAGGTGATATCCCGCGACAGCTGCTGTCAACGCTTCGCAAAAACCCGCTGATATCCCGTAAGTTGCTCGCTGTAGAGCTAAACGTCAGCGAGCGTAAAATCCGCGATTCCATGAAGATTTTGAAAGATTCTGGTGTGATTGTCCGTCAAGGCCCCGACCACGGCGGCATCTGGCGAATCTCGCACATAGTTGGAAATGCAAAGAAGCACGAAGTGCCAAAGTCAGGTTTTAGCCAGATGGGACTGGACAGAAAATCGGACAGAAAATCGGACAGTAAGCCGGACAGAAAAACCGGACAGAAAGTAGAGGAACGAATAATTGAGCTTATAAAAGCATCGCCCTGCATAACCCAACAAGAGATTTCTTCCATGCTAGGAATGGCAAGGAGTACGTTGAATCTCAAGTTGTCGGCATTGAAAGCATCTGGACGCCTTCGTCGCGTAGGGCCGGACAAAGGCGGGCATTGGGAGGTGCGTGGCTTATGACGTGGCTTATCAAGTGGCTTATCTGCCGTGAACAAAAGGAGAACTGAATATGGTGCGCCAAGCGAAGCTCGGCAGAGCTAACAGAATGAAAGGAATCTGTACGGCAAAGAAAACGACATGCCGATAGGAAGGTTGGCTGTGCGGAGGGCGACCGAAGCGCAGAAGCCCAACCTTACAAAGGAATGAGCCAAACGAAAGTGAAGTCCCGTATGTACGCCTCGAAACTCCTAACCGAAAGGTCTCCCGTGGCCAAGTGGGTCATGACAGCGGAAGCCAACACGGACGCGCCGAAGTCGTTTTGCGCC
>JAFYQC010000094.1 GCA_017547265.1 Kiritimatiellia bacterium
AAGCCGCACACTGGAAGGCAAATCAGCACTGAAGCGGCACATAGTAGCCACTACAGAACCGCCACAAAAACACCCAGAAAACAGCCAAGAAAGACGGCTAAAAATATGCGAAAATAGGCGAATTTTTAGCCACCGGAGAGGGCGGAAAAATGGTATAATATTCCTATCCAAAAAGGATGGGAAAAATGGCTGAAGAACAGGGCAATTACAACGCCGAAAACATACAGGTTCTCGAGGGCATGGAGGCCGTCAGGAAACGCCCCGCAATGTACATCGGAGACACGGGCGAACGCGGCTACCACCACCTGGTTTACGAAGTAGTAGACAACTCTATCGACGAGGCTCTCGCGGGCTACTGCTCGATGATCGACGTCATCATCAACCCTGATGGCTCTCTCACTGTCCAGGACAACGGCCGCGGCATTCCGGTCGACATGCACCCCACCCAGCACAAGCCCGCAATCGAGGTCGTGCTCACGATCCTCCACGCCGGCGGCAAGTTCGACGGCTCAAACTACAAAGTCTCCGGCGGTCTCCATGGCGTCGGCGTCTCGTGCGTCAACGCGCTTTCCGACTGGATGAAGGTCGACGTCAAACGCGACGGAAAGATCCACCACATCGAGTTCTCGCGCGGCCATGTCACGAAGCCGCTCGAGGTCGTTGGCGAGTGTGGCGACGAGACGGGCACGAAGGTCACGTTCTTCCCAGACCACACGATCTTCTCCTGCCGCGCGTTCAAGTGGGAGATTCTCTGCGCGCGTCTTCGCGAGCTCGCGTTCCTCAACAGGGGCGTCACGATTCACTTCCGCGACGATGAGGGCGAGGCGCATCACGAAGAGACTTTCCACTACGATGGCGGCATAGACGAGTTCGTCGAGTATCTCAACCAGAACAAGAAGCCACTCTCGCCAGTCATCCACTTCGAGGGCGCGAAAGAGGGAACGACCGGCATGGTCCAGGCCGAAATCTCCCTCCAGTACACCGACAGCTACTCTACGCTTGAGCAGACCTACTGCAACAACATCCACACCATCGAGGGCGGCACTCATCTCTCCGGCTTCCGTCGCGCGCTCACTTCGACGATCAACAAGTATGGCGCGGACAACAAGCTCATCAAGGAGAAGGACAACCTGACTGGCGACGACATGCGCGAGGGATTGACCGTCGTCGTCAGCGTCAAGGTTCCTCAGCCGCAGTTCGAGGGCCAGACGAAGACGAAGCTCGGCAACGGCGAAGTAGACGGCATCGTCGGCTCGATCGTGGCCGACAAGCTCATGACTTTCTTCGAGGAGAATCCCTCTATCGCCAAGATCGTCATCGAGAAGACTCTTCTCGCAGCGCGCGCCCGCGAGGCCGCGAGAGCCGCCCGCGAGTCGACGAGGCGCAAGGGCGTGATGGACGGTCTCTCGCTTCCTGGCAAGCTCCGCGACTGCTCCGAACGTGATCCTGCGAAAACAGAACTCTTCCTCGTCGAGGGTGACTCTGCAGGCGGCTCTGCGCAGACCGGCCGCGACCGCGCGACGCAGGCGATTCTTCCCTTGCGCGGCAAGGTGCTCAATGTCGAGAAGGCGCGAATCGACCGCATGCTCGCTAATGCCGAAATAAGGACTCTCATCACCGCGATTGGCTGCGGCTTCGGCGAGGAGTGGGATGTTTCCAAGGCGCGCTACCACAAGATCGTAATCATGACCGATGCCGATGTCGACGGTGCGCACATCAGGACTCTTCTTCTCACGTTCTTCTATCGCAAGATGCCCGAGCTCATCGAGAAGGGCTATGTCTACCTCGCGCAGCCGCCTCTATACAAGGTCGAGCGCAAGAAGAAGATCGAATACGTCCTTACCGACGGCGAGCTTACGCAAAAGCTCCTCACGCTTGGCCTTGACGACTTCGAGGTGAAGGGCAAGGACGGCGCTGTGCTTGACGCCGAGAAGGCGAAGGAGTTGATGATGCTTCTTGCCGAGATCGAGGCGACATGCAAGATGGTCGAGGAGCGCGGGTTCAGGCCCGAAGATCTTGTGCGCGACGAAGCCGCGACTGGTTCTGGCGCGTCGATGCTCAAGAAGGAGTTTTCGTCGCTCTCCGCATACGGCTACGGTCCTGACGACTATTTCGGCCCGCCCTCGATTACTGGAACTGCGCCTGCGAGCGGAAAGCTTAAGAAGCTTCTCGACGACGTGCGCGCACACGGCAAGCAAGGGCTTTCGATCTACCGCTTTAAGGGCCTTGGCGAAATGGACGACACCGAGCTTTACGAGACGACGATGAATCCGGCGACGCGCCACATGCTCCGCGTGAAGCTGAACGATGCCGTTGCCGCAGACCAGATGTTCTCGCTTCTCATGGGCGACGAGGTCGAGCCACGCCGCAAGTTCATCGAGGACAATGCTCTCAATGTCCACAACCTCGACTTCTGATAGCATGGCCGACACAGCGAAGGTCCGAGCGAGGGGATTCGGCGTATTCGCCGAGGGCTCCCCGAGGAGGAGCCTTCGGGTGGCGGACATGCCTGCTGCGTCGTCTAAGCGGGCTGCGGGTTCCCCGAGCCTTCGGGTGTCGGACATGTCTAAGGTGTTGGTGCTCGGGAAAGGCTCGAGCGGGAAGGCTGCGGCGGCGCTTGCCAAGTCTCAAGGTCGTCAGGTCGAATTTGCAGACGGCGTCGGGCTTGTCATAGCGAGCCCAGGCGTGCGAGTCATGAGCGAACTCGAGTATGGCTGTCGAGAACTGAAGCGACTCGGTGTGAAGATGCTCGCGGTCACCGGCTCGAAGGGAAAGTCGAGTGTAGTAAAACTTGTCGCAGATGCGCTTAATCTCGCTGGATTCCACGCGACTCCGTGCGGCAACTACGGGCTCCCGGTTTCGGAGCTCGCCAATCAACTTTCAACTTTGAACTTTGAACTTTCAACTCCAACATGGGCGGTCGTAGAAGTCTCGTCTTTTATGCTCGAGACGACCGTGCTGCCGCCAGATACTTTCGAGGCCGCCGCGATACTCAACTTGCAAGAAGATCATCTCGACCGCCACGGCTCGGTTGAGGTATACCACGCGCTGAAGCGTCGGCTTGTTAATTTTGCGAAGGTTGGGTTTGCGCCGGGTGACGCACGATGCGACACGGCGACCGTTCCGAAAGGGTGTTACTTCGACAACGATGTCCTGCGCGTCAACGGTGCCTATGCCGTCGCGCTGATGCGCGCGGCGGGACTTGATTACACTGTGATTGAGCGCGCGTTCCGTGAGTTCATGCCGCTGCCACATCGGTTTCAGACGGTTGCTGAACTGGACGGCGTCAGATATGTCGATGACTCGAAGGCGACCTCCGTCGCGGCGCTTGTCGCGGGAGTCGCTATGACGGGCGGTAAAACGCGCCTGATCGCGGGTGGATTGCCCAAGGGTGATGACCCGAAAATCGCCTTGCCCATCTTGACAGAACGGGTCAAAAAAGTGTATCTTATTGGACAAAGCGCGGAGTTGTTCTGCTCGGCCTGGAAAGACGCCGTAGACTGCGAGGTCTGCGGGACTCTTGACAGGGCCGTGTGGTCTGCGAGGCGCGAAGCGGAGAAGGGCGATACGGTGCTCCTTTCGCCTGGAACCGCGAGTTTCGATCAGTTTCAAAGTTTCGGGGAGCGCGGAGATGTCTTCGCGTCACTCGTAAAAAAAGAAGGATAAAAAACAACATGAACAAGCTCGGCATCGTTCTCGGAATCGCCGCGGTCGCTGTGATCGCCGGCTGCAAAGATCCCAACTATCAGCGCAAGGCGTCGAAAGACGAGGTGAAGGACATCGGGACGCAGGTCGAACAGCAGCCCGTGCCTGACACGCCAATCGTGGTCGAAGAGAAGCACTGCACCTGCCCGCCCGGCACGAAGCACACCGAGCCCTGTCAGTGCGGCGCGCCTGACTGCC
This sequence comes from Kiritimatiellia bacterium, assembly GCA_017547265.1. The sequence continues at coordinate 3,904 of JAFYQC010000094.1, forward strand.
AGTGCATCGTTGTCAAGAAGGAAGTCAAGCCGCTTCCTCCGCCGGAGCCCGAGTACACCATCTACATCGTGCAGCGTGGCGACTATCTCGCGAAGATATCGAAGAAGTACAACGTGACGATCAACTCGATCAAGCGCCTCAACAACCTCAAGGACGACAACATCCGCATCGGCCAGAAGCTTAAGCTTCCCGGCAAGATTGAAGTTGGCGAGCAGAAGGTTCCCGAAGGCGCGTTTGCTAAGGATCCCAAGGCAACTGCCAAGAAGCCCTACGCCGCCTACACTGGTGCGACGAAGGAGTATGTCGTCAAGTCCGGCGATACGCTCGGCGCAATTGCGTATGGCAACGGCATCAACATCCGCCAGCTCAAGGAGCTCAACGGCCTCACGTCCGACTCGCTTAAGATCGGCCAGAAGCTGAAGATCCCCGCTGACAAGGTCGTCACCCCAAAGAAGGTCACGACCAAGCCTGTTGAGAAGAAGGCTGCCGAGCCCGAGGTTAAGGCGCCTGCAGAGGCACCTGTCGAGCCTGTCGTGGCTCCCGTCGAAACGCCTGCCGAAACGCCTGCTGCGGCTCCTGTTGAGGAGCCCGCACCGACACAGACCTACACGGTCCAGGAGGGCGACGATCTCACCGACGTCTCGATCCGCTTTGGCGTTAGCGCCGCGGCGGTGCGCGAGCTCAACAATCTCGGCGAGAGCGACAAGCTCGTCGCCGGCCAGATACTCAAACTCCCTGCTGACGCGCAGCAGCAGTAACGCGAAGTGCGCAAGTCCGCACTATTTGCATTTGCCCTGGTTGTCGCGGCTCTCGTGGCGCTGGGGCTAATTGTTCTCTCCAGCGCAAGCGAGGCGAACGGCGTACGAATACACAAGGACGCCTACTTCTTCCTGAAGAGGCAGTTCATCTACCTTGGCGTCGGGATAGTCGTGGCTGCGTTTGCCGCCGTTGTCGACTACCACAGGTGGCGCGACGTCCCTGGCCTCGCTTGGTTTGCGTACATCGCAGTTGCTATTCTCCTGTTGTTCGTGTTTCCGCAGCTAGGTGGACGGGCGATCAACGGGTCATACCGCTGGATAAAGCTTGGTCCTGTCAATTTGCAGCCGAGCGAGTTCGCAAAGCTTATGACAGTCATTATCCTTGCCGTCTGGCTTGATCGCGCGGCATGGCGCGTCGAGCTTTTTGTAAAGGGTCTTGTCATACCGTGCTTGCTAATCGCTGTCTACGCTGGGTTGGTTATAAAGGAGCCGGACTTCGGATCAGTCATGGTGATTGGCGCTGCGGGCGGGCTCGTGATGTTCGTCTCGGGCGTGCGGCTTAGGCACTTGATGCCGGCGGGGATCGTTGGTGCAGTCGGCACTGGTGTCGTAATGCTCTTCAACGAGAACCGTGTGCGACGCCTGCTTGCGTTCCTCGAGAGTTCCCAGGATTCTGCCGAGAAGGTCTCGACGGCGACGATGAATGCCGCGCAGTACCAGGCGCACATGGCGCTCGTTGCGATCAAGAATGGCGGACTTTGGGGCGTGGGCTTAGGCGAGTCGATGCAGAAGCAGTACTATCTCCCCGAATGTCACACCGACTTCATCTTCGCCGTCGGCGCCGAAGAGCTCGGGCTTTTCTTTTCCATAGCCGTAATCGTCCTCTTCCTTGCGTTCTTCTGCATCTCGGTTTATATCGCGCGCAACGCTTCCGACAGGTTCGGGCGCTTTCTCGTGATCGGCATGGCGTTCATCATATTCTTCCAGGCCGTGTTTAACCTTGGCGTTGTATGCGAGGCGCTGCCTACGAAGGGCATGGCGCTGCCGTTCTTCAGCTACGGCGGCACAAACCTCATTAGCGCTTTCTTTGCCGTCGGCACAATTCTTTCCGTCGGCATCCACTCCTATCGCGACAAGAAGCGCGTTCTCGCGCGGAGCGTCCTGTCGAGGTGAGCCGATGCCCGCGGCGTCCTATCCCGAATACACCGTCGCGTCCCTGACCGCGGAGCTCAAGAAGACGCTCGAGAAGGGCTTTTCGGCGATTGTCGTCGAGGGCGAGGTCAGCGGCTGGCGGCGGTATCCGTCCGGTCACTGCTACTTCACGCTGAAGGACGGCGAGGCGCAGATTTCCGCCGTCATGTTCGCGGGGGCGTACGAGGCGAGCTGCCGGAAGCGCCCCGAGCTTGTCGACGGACTGAAGGACGGCGCGAAGGTCAAGGTGTTCGGATCGGTCACCGTCTATCCGCCGCGCGGCAACTACCAGATCACCGTCCGCTCCGTGATGCTCGCGGGGCTCGGCGACTTGATGCAGCGCTATCTCGCGCTCAAGGCGAAGCTCGAGGAGGAAGGGCTCTTCGACGCCGCGCGCAAGCGTCCGCTGCCGTTCCTGCCGCGGCGCATCGGCATCGTCACGAGCGAGGCGGGCGCCGTCATCCACGACATGTGCACGGTTCTGACGCGGCGCTTTCCGAATCTCGAGATACGGCTCTTCCCCTCGCTGGTGCAGGGCGCGGACGCGCCGCGCACGCTCGTCGCCGGCGTCGAGTACTTCAACCGCGCCGAC
>JAFYQC010000095.1 GCA_017547265.1 Kiritimatiellia bacterium
TCCTTCGAGCCGTGGGCAACCGGCTCTCCGCTGTCAAGGTGCACCTCCGGTATGTCCACTACGTAGAGCTGGACTTCGCCGGTGTATGGGTTCACCTCGAACTTGTTTCGCCTCGCCCATGCATATGCAGCGTCGTGCGTGTCGATGTGCAGGAAGGTGAACGTTCCCTTGGCATCCTGGTGAAGCACGACTCGGTAGTTGTCGTTGACCCTCACGGATTTCATCAAGGGAGACGCAGCCCCCTGGATCGATTCCAAGTTCAGTCCCGTCCCCTCTGCGTTCTTGGCAAGCTTATTGTATATCCCGTTCACGCCTTTCTGAATTGAACGAGACAGCACAGAGAGTTTTTCGGCGAACTTTCGGCTGATTATTATCTGCTTAGACATTGAATGCCTCCTTGATAGAGTTTGTCACCGTTTCGACACTTGCTCCGTCAGCGACGGAAATGACGCGCCAGTCTTTCGACACTTCAGATGGCACATCTTCAGCGCCAAGAACCATTACCTTCTTGTCTGGCCACTGCAGCCATGCATTGGCCGACACCGATCCGTCCGCAGCCATTATGTCATCAAACACAAGTGGCGGCGGGAAAGAAAGCTCTCTGAGCTTCTGAAGGACACCGGATATGAGCGCCTCGCCTTCTGCAAGCTCTATCGCGGCGTCCCATTCCATATTGTCCCCGGTGCCAGTCGCTGCCTTTGCGGTTTTCAGGTTGCTCCAGAACCGGTCATCACGAGACTTTGACGTGAACGCCAACATATCGTCTCCTAGGAACTGGAAATAGGTCGTGAATCCCCAAAAAGCCTCCCACGCCTGTTTCTCCGGGATCTCGTTGTCGTCAAGCGCAGCGGCGATTCTTCCCCTTGTCTTGCCAAAGCGCGATTCGTCTTTGACAACTCCCATACCCACAGCGAACAACGGCTCATTTATCGTGACGGCAGCGTCACCATCAAGATGTGCAGACAGGACATGCGGAAGAAGCCCCTTAACAGTCTGGGCGACAGTCTTGTCCACCCCCGAAACAAGCATCACCATCGTCTCGAATTCGGCATGCCGCGTAAAAAGCGTGTCGTCCGCCACGCCCAGATAGGCAAGCAGTCGTTCGATTTCCTGAGTTGGCGCGTTGTAGATATCCTGCCAGGCTTCGGCCCGTTCACCTTTGTCCGCATAGAATTTCGAGCCAACATTCTTTCGGCACACTGGGTCTGCAAGGTTCTTTCGCCACGCAGGAGGCTCCTGCTCGACCGGCTTCACCTTCTTGGCCGCCACCACATCGTCCCAGCCAAGCGACCAGACACGGTAGCCAGCCTCCATTAGCGCCCTGCGCTTTATGACATCGCCGGCGATTATCGACTGATAGAATTCCCATCCGTCCAGGAATACCGCGACCGGCTTCGCCTTTTCGACGCCATTCACCGCGAGCGGATAGAATACGAAATCCGGTCGTGACGGCACAAGAACACCGTCGCTCGGTCCCAGGTCCTTCTGCGGCACAATCTCCCATTCATGCAGCTGCTGATCCGCCCCAAGTCTGAACACGCCGGGGAGGCGCATGCGCCAGCCCTTGACGTACCCTCTGACGGTGGCATCTTCTATCTGCCCCCCATCCATTCCGGAGACGATGGAGTTCAGCCGGTTCAGGAACTGTTTTTCAAGTTCGCTGTCGATCAGGCTTGCCATCGAAAGCCCGGCCGTCGCCTCTCCTACGACACGTACAAGGTGCTTCCGCCTCGGAAGAAGTTCCTCGAGGACTCTTACCGCCTCCTGTCTCGAAATCTTCCCCTGGATAGACTGGTTTCTGTACCTATAAAGGCATTCGTAGCAGCCGTCCTTCGTCGGGTCTGAAGCACATGCGCATGACTTCAATTTCTTCAGCGCCGTCTCGAAGATGTCGAATATGAGACGCGGCCTCTCTCCGTCAGCAAACTGCCGTATGTATCCCGTCCCGCCAGGAACCGCATCGTAGAGTATCAGAAAATGCTGCCTGACGCTCTTCCCCGGCAGGGGGATGCTTTGCGTCTCCAGCTGGAGGTGGTCAACCTCGCCTTTGAAATACTCCTTTAGCCCCAGCTGTATAGCTGCCATGAAACTGACAATCCGCACATCGCTGTCTTCCCCTAGGAACGGCGCGAATATCCTGAGAGCTTCCGTGTGGTACTCCCGGTAGAACGACAGGTTGAGCGTAGGCGTGGCAGACTCGTCGCTTGGCGACAACAATGTCTTGCAAGTGGACACGTGCTTGATGCTCGACACGCCGGAGGGCTCAACGGAAACCGCCTTGTTGCATTCGCGGCACACGTCGAACCCAAGCCCCGTCAACGTTTCGCCATTCGCGACCGCATCGACCTCGCCCTCCCGCCTCGCCGCGCGCTTGCCAAAGTTCACCTCGCGCATCACAACATGGGGGACGAACTCGAAGGCAAACGGTATCCCGTCGCCCTCGCACCTGAATCCCTCTATCTTTCCTCCGCCAGCGTCCCTGTCGAAGAACTTCCTGCATTCGTAGCGTTCCTTGTCGCGATCATCGTTGCTGTCGTCGTTGATGGTGCTCCTGTCAGGACAAACCGTCACGAACTGCCGCGCAGGAAGAAGCTTCCTCACCTGTGCGTTATTGCTCCAGTCCGCTCCGCAGACCGGGCATTTGACAGGATTGAGCGCACCGTTCTTTTCAATGTGGTCGCACTCAGGGCAAAGACGCCACTCACATGAGGCGAGCTCGTCGTCGCTGTAGCTCTGGAGATCGACCTGGTCGATGAGCATGTGATGGGCGTGGGTATAGAACGTCGATCCGGGGACGAGTTCCGTGATGCCGGAAGACGCCGGACGCAGAACCTCGAACTTGTCGAACTTGAGCTTCCCGGTCTCCGCTTGCGATTCCCTGCGCCAGAGAATTGTCTGCAAGGAAACTCCCGGCTCGGGGAACGCGTAGTTCGGCAAAAGCCCGGCCGTGTCGCAAAGCCATTCGATGACAGGCTTCTTCAGAAGCGTCCTCGTCAGCTGATAATACGCCTTGAGTTCCCGGTCGACATCTTCTATTCGCTGTGTCCTGAGCGCTTCCGTCAGCCTCGGATCTTTCGCGACTTCCTTTTTGAGCTTTGCAAGGTCGCGCTTCTTGTTCTCGTAGTTCTTGAGAAGCGTCTTGGCCGAGGCCACGGCATCTTGAATCCGGCCGCAGATGCCCGTCTTGCCAAGCGGGTTGTGATACACGTCTTCGTTCAGGACGTCAAGAGTATGGGATTTGATCTGATTGAAGTTTCCCAGCCGAGCCCTGAAACGATCAAACAAGTCTCCCTTCGCCTCAGAATACCAGGCGAAGAAATTGTTGGGGAACGCCGATGCGCCTGCGTCATCAAGCGCCTTGAACATCCTCCCCATTGAATCAGGCAGCACACACTCGGGGAATGCCAGCATCCACTCGCTCAAGGCAAAGGCGAGATATTGTCGTTCAAGTATGGCGCTAGCATCGAGGAACACGCCTGGCGTCGTCACGTTGCCGGAAATCATCGCCGCCGGATTACGGAAGAAGTACAGGTCGTGCGGCGAGGATGCTGCGACCGTGATGTTGAGTGCGCTTCCGTTCCTGCGCCCGGAACGGCCGACACGCTGAATGAACTTCGACTGAGTCGGAGGGACGCTGCATAGGAGAACGCTCGAAAGATCGCCGATGTCCACGCCCATCTCAAGCGTCGGCGTGGCGGAAATGAGATTCGGGTCCCACTTGTGGGAGTCCTTCGCCTTGAAGCGGTTTTCCAGAGCCTCGCGTTCTTCCCTATTCAAAAGGCCAGTGTGCTCGGCGGGGTTGACCCTGTGGATGTCGCCGTGAAGGTACTGCCGGTGAAAAGGATTTTCCGCATGCGCAGCCGCTTCCGGATGCCTTTTCACGACAAGGGACTCTATTGGCAGATACCAGTACCTTGTAGCCCCGTCTGTATGTGCGAACTCGCGGACAATTCCTTTCTTTGCCAAAAGAGAAAGCATCTCTGCATCGCGAGGATCGTCGATCTCGCCTAGGATGGCATACTTCTTCTTGCCAGAGGTGGTTCCTGGGACCCGAGGCTCTGCGGAACGCTTGGACTTGTAAACCGGGATTCCGGCGGCATCGAGTCCATTGATGAACTTTATGCCGCCACGATTCAGTGCGGTTGTCAGAATCGACGACCAGGTATCGCCCTTGGAGTTCAGCAGCGACCTGTCCTCGAATGCCCCCGCCTTGATGAAGTCCGGAGCGATTCTTTCCAGAAACTCCCGCTCATCAACGGCAAGGCCGTCTGGAATCGCCATCTCGAGCCGCAGAACGCCCATGCGCTCAAGCGTTCTGCCAAGGTGCTGTCCGCAGCCAAGCTCCATTGCGATCTCCCACCTCAGACGCGCCATCAACGCCTTCATTGTTCGTGAGTCCGGAGCAGGTGGATCGTTCCCTTTGAGTCCACGCCAGGCATTGAGCCATTTCAGGTCCTGTGGTATAAGCTCGGCAAGGATATCCCTGTCGTCTGCAAGACGCTTCTTGAGATATGCGTAGAAGCCGTCGATAAAATCTCCATAGCCGACTTCGTCGACTTCGAGAGATGCGAAGTACTGCGCAAGATGCGCCCGGAACGTAGCCGCCCATGTCCGCCCCCCGAAGAAACCGGCTCGTTGCGACGTGTCCTGCACATTGTCGCTGAACGTCAGTATCTTCTTGTCGCCGTTGTGCGGGGATGTCGTCAGCGTAGATATGCAAGTCGAAAGCATCGTCGCAGAGCGCATGCCGACGAGAAGCCGGTTCCCGTGGTCGTGTCCGCACCAGGGGCAGGCATCGCCATTCTTGGCAACCGCGACTCTGATGAGCTTGTCGTTCCCGCATTCGCACTTCTCGGCAGCGTCGGGGTTCAGACGGCAGCACTTGCCGCAGAACTTCTTTATCGGAAGCGTTGCTGTGATTGAATTCGCTTCCTCGGACAACGGATACAGGAACCTGACGTCCTCGCCACCATGCCGTGCAAAATACTCGTTGTATATCTGACGGCGGGTTCCTTCGAGATGAGTCCCGTCTCGGCCAATGAGCCCGATCCAAGCCGTCGCCCCGCAGACGTTGCAGTTGTCGAGCGGGAAGTGGCGAACCTTGCCGTCTATCATCCTGTCCGGGTCTTCAAGGTCGTCGGCAAAGCGCAGACTCGGACGCCATCCTCCGCCATCGCTCTTCTCGTGCGGGACGCTTGCGACAAGCCTGGCCATCTCCCGAATCCAATACTGAAACTTGACGTCCGGGTAGTCCCTGCCCTTGTTGGCGCGTAACGCGGAAAGCTCGCCGCAGAAGTCCAGTATCATATCGCTGGCCTCCTGCTTGCTCTTCGGGGCATTGTCCCAGAGTTCGTCATCCGCTGCCTTCGACACGACGCCGGACAGCGCATCCAGGGTCTTCGCAGGACCTTGCAGCGCGCCAAAGAGCGTACGCGCCAGCGGAGTGGAAAAGATCGCATCCTTTGTCCCTGCCGCCATTTCGTCAAATGCGTATCTATCCTCGGTAACGAGCGATTCTGGCGGGAAGGACGAACTAAACACCTTCTGGGCATATTCACGAATGCCATCAGACGCCGAGTCTGACGAGCCAAGCGTCGCAGACGTTCCGATACAGCAAAGACTCTCGTCTGGCAGCCTGAGATACTCCTTCAGACGCCTCAGAAGGCAGGCGAGATCTGCGGCCTGCGCACCGTCGAAGGTGTGGAGTTCGTCAACGGCCAGGAACTTAAGGGTGTTCGGATTCTTGTTGAACCGCCAGAGAATCTTCTCCTTCGGGCGAAGGAGAAGGTAGTCCAGCATTTTATAGTTGGTGAGAAGTATGTGCGGAGGCTCGTTGAGAATCGTGCCCCGGTCAGTGATGACATGATAGGACTGCGATCCGGCGTCGAAGCCGACCTCGCGCCATGCGGCAGGGCGCGATGCCTTCATCGCACCGCCGCGCTTGCCCTTGCCCTCTCCGATGTAGAGCCCCACCCGAACACCTTTGAGCCCGGCATTCGTACAAATAAGCTCGGCAAGACGTTTTGCCTGGTCTGTGGCAAGTGCGTTCATCGGGTATATCAGTATCGCCCGTATTCCGCTCTCGCCCGCATACTTCGCACAGTGCGCGAGGATCGGCAGAGAGAAGCATTCTGTCTTGCCGGAGCCCGTGCCTGTTGCAACAAGAGTGGACTTGAAAGCGCTGATTCTATCAAACGCTCGTACCTGATGTTCGTAGGGCGGGAAAGGCAGCTTTTCTATCGCAGGCGAAAACCGCGTGAGTTCAGCGGCATCGGTGGATTTCCGATATGGGAGCGGCAGTTCTAGGTATGGTCCCTTTATGAGCTTATCGCCACGAGAAAAGAAATCTGACCAAAGATGACAGAACGCACCATCCTTCCGGACGCGGAATTGCGTCTTTAGAAGGCTCTGGAAGCGTTCTTCGAGTTCTCGGCCTACGATTGACGGTATCATGTTGGTTACCTCAAATTCAATCTATGCACCCATAGCATTCCATTAGAATTCCATTAGGTGCTATTAGATTTCGTCATTTTTGTCGTTTCTTGTTGATTTTTGTTGTTTTCTATCTATTTTCGTCACTTCCATCGGGTTCCATTAGATTCCATTAGGTTCCATTAGATTCCATTAGGTTTCTCCATTCGTTTTCCGTATTTGGCCCACCGGCCTTTACACAACAACGCGATATTTCCGTTCTCACAGAGTTTTCGCAACATCTTTTTGGCAACTACTCGAGAAACGTTGCATAAATCCACGACTTGAGTTAGCGAAATCGTTTTATGCAAATCGATATGCTCTAAAATCATATTCAACTGTCTCTCACGGCTCAACCCAACCATCTTCGTGTATGCAACCTCTTCGCCCACCTCCTGATGGTATGCCTTACCGAGGTAATAGACATGCACCTTGCCCTTCACGTGCTGCTCGACCATCCCCTCTCGCAACAAGACGCCGAGAACACCTCTCGTTGTCGACTCGCTCTTCTTGAGTACATCTGCCAGCTCGGTCAAGGTCAGCTCGCCATCCCGTAGGGCCGAGAGCACCAAAAGAGAATCGATCGGCATGTCGATTCCGCTATCCTCGCGGTTCATCAGCATTCGGATGAAAAGCGTGTCGGCTTTTGCTTCCAGCATTCTCACGGTCACCACAGTCGAATTCGATTCGGAGTAATCGGGTGCCGGACGACCGTACTTCAGCAGTCCCTCGAAAATCCTATCCACGCCGCGCCCCGTACGCTCGGCAAGGCCAATCCGCTTTATGGCGTCCGCCAGACAGGAATTCCGCGACTTCGGAGCTGCCGTGAGAAGATTGTCAACGGTAACGCCCTCGATGAATCCACCTGGGCTGGAAATCCTCAACCCATAGTCGTCAAACTGGACATGAATGCATCCGAGCATGTTGTAGTCCCTGTGGACAAGCGCGTTGACAAACGCCTCGCGGAACGCCGTCTTGTCGAAATTCGGGATGCCTTTTCGGAAAAGCCCTATCTCCATTTCATCTTCGGAGTACTGCGCCCCGAACATCATCTTGAATTCCTCGAAGATTTCAAGCAGGGGTTTCCGACGAAACTCGTTGACCTTCACCTTCCCGGCCTTCAGCACCTGAAATGCCGCCTCGTGCGAGGGAACGTGCTTCCTAAGCAGCTTCTCCGTGCCGAGGATCAGCATTCCTGCAAGCGTCGGATGCAATGCGCCGTCCGATTCCGCGCAAAGGCCAAGCGCCTTGTCCAGATCTTCGTCCGACAGCTTCAACAGCGCCTTCTCCTCGCTGTACTCCTCAATCATTCGCCGGAGCCTCACCCGTTGCAGCGGATCCAACTCTTCCATCGACACGCCTTCGAAAATCATCTCCGACGGATCGTAAGTCCCGAGCGTCGATTGCCACGATTGGACTTCTGCGGGCTTGATCGCCACGACTTCGGGCTTATGATTCGCGTCAAGCCGCCGCCGCAGATACTTACCGTCATTCGTGGCGATCAGCAGCTTCGACTTCTTGACATGAACGACACCAACATATACGCCATCTCCGCAATCAACCTTCTCGACGGACACCACCAGTCCCGGCGTCGTGCGATTCTCGACAAGAGGCACGATCCCCTCAACATCGAGATGCGCCTTGCAGAGCCCCGTGATTTCCCCGCTGTCCTCAACGCCCTCAAACAGCATCCCGCCCTGGGAATTCGCCATCGCCGCCAGCGAATCCACGAGCTCGCTGTCCGGGAGCCGCTTCACATCGCTCTTGAACTCAATCGTCAGCGTCTCTTTCCCGCTTGTTATCGTCTTCAACTCTTCAAGTGTCATTTTTATCTCCCGGTTGAAATTATACTCTTTCCGTCAATTTGTGGCATCCTCTCTTCTCGTGCATCTCACAAGCCTCGTGATAGTCGGCTTCGCGGTCTTTGCGGAAGACACAGGGCCTCTTTGCCCATGCAACAGCCGAGTTAACGTCTGCGGCATATAATGCTACAGCGTTTTTCATCGCGGCAACACTTCGAATCAGTTTTGTGGCATCGACTTGCTGGAGAATAAGGTTCATCTCAAAGCCTCCTTTGCGTCATTGCACATCTGCCTTAGACGAATATACCGTGGATCACGAACTATCTCCCCATCAGCACCCTTCAAACGCTCAAGGCATTTGCCAAGGTTGTCTGCCTCCCACATTGGGACGGTGGTAATTCTATTATTGAGAATCTCAAGACACGCTTCTGGATGCCTTTCTAGATTTTCATTTTCTGAACATCGCGATAAGAACCAACTGCAATCCCTATTTTCAGAACACAAACGAGTTCGTATGAACCACATTTCAGACAAACCATCGGCCAATACATTATCAGTATTAAGCAAAGCCAAAGAAAGGCGATCCTGTATCACTGCGGTAAGTTTATCGCAATCCTTAGGCCACATATCCCGGACAATAGGCATACACCTCTCCCGCCACACTCCATCAACATCACCGCCCGATTTACGAACATGATTCATGTGATCCTCAATTACTCTTGCGGCATCTTCAAGTTGAGGACTTGTCATTCGCCGGATAACATTTTCAATCTCAGAGTCCGAGAAATCGTCTCTCCCCAGAAGCGCCAAGCTCACGAAGAGTGAAATGTACGAATGCCCAGACGAACTCAATCGGTCGTAGTGATTGAGCGTGTCAAGAAACTCAGCCTTAATATCTCGAAGTAGAGGCAAGTGCATTGACCTCTGCCATAAAAACCCTTGCCAGAATGCCGCCGCTTCATTTTCATTCTTCCATGACGAATGCGGCAAAATATATTTACGAGTCCATTCCTCGTCCGCATAATACAATGCAATGGCACGCGATGCAAGAATCAAGCGTCCATTCACCGCTGATTCTTGCAAGGATTGCGCGACGACCTCAAATAACGTCCGAAATGTCTCAGCGATTCCTTCGTCTTTATGGATTGTAGAAGGAAAACATTTCTCAAGAAGCGCCGCCACCATTCTACCGACGGGATGATTAATGGCTATCGACACTAAATCATCCTTTTCGCCAAATCGCAA
>JAFYQC010000096.1 GCA_017547265.1 Kiritimatiellia bacterium
CGCAGGACGCACAGAACGGAGGAAACGGAGAGTGACTGGACCACGGCTCCATAGTCGTGTAGATGGCAAACGCCGGGGAGAGTGCCTCCCCGGACGTTTGCGCATTGCCGCACGTCGTGGCGTGACGCTTGTGGAGCTGATGATATCGATGTTGATTCTTGCCATCGTCTGTATTGCATGGATGCATATCATCGGCATCCAGTCCGCCAGGAAGGAGGCCCGCCGCCGCGAAGCCGTCGAGCGCCTTTCGGGAATGATGGATGCGTTCATGTACTGCAAAAAGGCAAGTACATCTTTCTCGGTCGGTGGGTGGCAGATGAATTACGACGTCGGTGGACGCGTTAACTTCGCCAGTGCATCGACAAATGAGGTTTTTGCGATTTTCGATGGAGATGCCTCTCCTATTGGATATCAACTTTGCGTTGAAAAATTCAATCAACTTCCCGGTTCTGGCAACTTTGTAGGTAACTGGCGCTCGGGTTCGTGGCTTGTCGGACGACTCTTTAATCGGAACGGCAAAGTAGACGAGGTCGGCAGACCATTTTTCGTCTTGCCTGTGCGTCTGTGGTGAAAACGATGAAAGTCAGATTCCAGAACGTCAGAGATGGATACACGATTGTCGAGGTTATGGCGACGATCGTGATAGTAGCAGTTTTGGCGGCTACTGTCGGGACGTTCTTCGTGAAGCTGCTGAGAATTCAGGAGCGAGACCGCGAGGAGGCGTACATCCGCGAGAAGCTCGCAGACGTCTGCGGCGCATACGCAGACGCCATGTCTGTCGCTTCGTCCTTCGGCACGCGCGAGAATCCGCTCACCGGCGAGACGGAAGTGCGTGTGGACTACAGGCTCGAGACGGGGGGCGTGTCGCTGGAGACGGGGCAGGTGACTCGTGTGACGCATCTCACATCGGAGATCAACGTCACCAACAGGACTGTAGATTTGAAGGTGTTTGGCTTTGAGCAGCGGGAACTCGTTGAAAAGCTTTCGCGAATCGCGAGAGGCGACGCGCTGTTGCTTCCGCTTGCTGGCGACATGGTAAGATGTACGATTATGCCGCTCAACGCCGTTGGAGATACGCGCGTCGACGACACAGGCTTTGCCACTGCAGACGCTGCGCTCGGCTATCTGCAGGTCGTGGCAAGGTACTCGGTCAAGAATGACGACGGCGAGCTGGTGGAGAAAACCGTTGAAGTAGGAAGGGTGGTGAGGCTGTGGAACAGAGAATGAGACGCGGCTTCATGCTTGTGACGGTGATGATCATCACCGCCGTCGGGCTTCTGTTCGGTGCAGGTGCATTGCTGATGTTCCGCTATCAGTGCCAGATGCGCATCGACAGGCAGCATGAGCTTGAGAAAGTATATGCGGTAAGGTCGGCGCTAAACTACATTAAGGGCGAGGCTGTGGCGCTGGCAGAAGCCGGCGAGACTGGAGTTCCGCTGCGATACCATACAGGTAGCGATCGCGACCTCGGGCTTCTCATCAAGCCAGTTGACGCCATTTTCCCCAACACTAACAACGCCAGTCACTTTAATATGGGCAGGTCGGGTCAGCTTCAGATCCCCTGTCCGAGGAACTACAATTCACGTCTAGATTACGAATACGGCGCATTACATACGGTATCTAACTGGGCTTTGGCTGTAAGCGCAAAGGACAATAGCGGTCGGTTCGGTCTTGCGTTTAAGGACTTGACGGCAACGAACCAAAGATGGTGGGTCAACATCGGAATGCGCGGTACAGGTGGATGGCTGCAGGAGGACTATGGAAGGCGCTATTACTTCTGTCCCTTGGAATATGTCGATGGTAAAAGCGTTACAAAGGACATTGTGCGCCTTTGCCTCATCAGAAACGTGACGAACGAGTCGAATGCCGTAGGATACAGACATGGCTGGCCTCTATCTCAGAACGGCGAAAGGGCCATAGTGTTTCAGATTGCTCCCAAGCCAGGAGGATCTCCTGACATCAACAACGCTGACATGTCGCTTTACGAATATGCCTGCATAGGCAGCTCGGTAACAATGAATTTGCTAATCAGCATTACGAACTGTCCGTCGCAGTGTTACATGGGAATGCAGCTCGCCGACGATAAGGTCTGCTTGTTTTATCGTTCAAACAAACAGCAGAATGCTCTGCTCGCATCGCCTATGGGAGGATTTGTCTTTTCTGAGACTAAGGCGATGTCTGTGGCGACGTATAATTATTTCGCCAAAGAGGTCTTTGTGGGCGGCAAACAATACGGAGGGGTGTTTACCAACGACGAAATGAGAGTGGAGGCTCCAGAACTTAGGGCTGTGTTCGAGGTAGAGGCGGCATCCGATGCGCGCCCACATCAGAATGACCAGGAGGATTTTGTGAGAGACTTTAGGGTTACGCCGGCTTATCAATATGATGTCTTTCTAGAGCATCCCTATACTGTGACAAACCGTGCCACTGTGGCGCAGATAATTGGAACGTATGAGAGATTTTCAGGCAACCAGTTCACGGTCTTGACATACGACACGCATGGAACGGAGAACAAGGGGTTCCGGCGTGACGAACGAGAACATGCGAGGGGGGTCGGGCAGTGAGCGAGACCGACATCAGATTCTCCGGGCCCGGCGGGGCGCGAAACGATGCGGTCGCGTCGCGGCTTGCAGCGGAAAAACGTCGGCGCATCTGGCGGACGGTGATAATAGCGAATGTCGTCGCGCTGATCGCGTCGATTGCTGGGTGCCTCTTCATGATTCGCGCACAGGGCGTGCGCGCGGACGTTGCAAGGATGCGCGACGAGGTCGGGGAGACTTTGACGATGATGTCGCTCGGAGGCGCGAGCGAGGCGGTTGCGAGGCACATCCCGAGACTTGTAGGCACGACGGCGCGGTGGGACCGCAGGTTTGCCGAAAAGCGCGAGAGTTTCCGCGGGCTCGACGAGGAGATCAACCAGGTCCAGGCAATGCACAGGCTAGGACTTGCGGCTGAGCGCTGGAGGCGGGACCTTGAGGGAATTTCGCCGATGCAGCGCAACGAACTGTGGCAGAAGGGAATTAAGGCGCAGGTGGAGGCTGAACAGAAAAAGTGGCCCAACAGAACGCACGAGCGGGGTGTTGCGGAATGGATCGCCGACTTGGGCAAGGAGTTCTGGTTCGGGATGAAACACGCTTTTGTCTGGCCCGTCGGCATATACAAGAGGACAGTCGAACTTGTGAAAGGCGGACCTTCCATAGACAAGCTTAGCGTCGGCAGCCGCCTGCACTACATCCTCTTCCCGTATAGACTCTCGACATTTACCATGCTGAGGCTCACGGGGATCGTGCTTACGACGTCTGGACTTGGATATCTGCTGTGCTGGCTTGGGCTCAAGTCCCGGTTCGGATGGCTTTCCTATGCGGGCATCTTGTACTTTCTTTACCTGCTTATGCTGGCTGTTTTCATTGTCTGTCTGGAGGTGGCGCGATGATAGACCTGCTTGAGATAATGGCGTTGGCGGACGAAAAGGGCGCATCCGATATCCATATTGCGCCACTACGGCGTCCGTCGCTGCGAATCCACGGCGAGATTGTCCGAATGGAGCAGTACGAGCCGATATCGCCGGAGGAGTGCGAATCTATCCTCTACGGCATCCTGCGCGACGACCAGCGGCTAGAGATAGACAAGAACTGGGAAATCGACTTCTCCTACGAGATGCGCCTTGCAAGGCATCCGATTCGCTTCCGTGTCAACATGTTCCGCCAGAACCGTGGCCTTGCGGCGGTGTTTCGTCTGATTCCGTACCAGATACTCACCCCCGAGCAGATCGGACTAGAGACGCAAATCCAGGAATTGACGAAACTGCCGCGCGGACTTGTCCTGGTGACCGGGCCGACTGGCTCCGGCAAGACGACGACGCTCGCGACGATGCTGGACATGATAAACGCCCGCGACACGTCCCACATACTGACGATCGAAGACCCGATAGAGTTCGTCTACCAGGAAAAGTGCTGCGTCATCAGCCAGCGCGAACTGAGCGCGCATACGAAGTCGTTCGCCAACGCACTCCGTTCTGCGCTTCGTGAAGACCCGGACGTCATACTGGTGGGCGAAATGCGCGACCTTGAGACGATTCAGCTCGCCCTTACGGCGGCGGAGACGGGCCACCTCGTCTTCGCAACTCTGCACACGACAGATGCGCCGCAGACAGTTGACCGCGTAATCGACGTGTTCCCTCCGCAGCAGCAGGCGATGGTTCGCACGCAGCTCGGCGGCGTTCTCGCGGCTGTCGTCTGCCAGACGCTTCTTCCGAAGATAGGGGGTAAGGGACGCGTTGCCGCGCGAGAGATCATGATCACGAACCCGGCCATCGCGCATCTGATACGCGACAACCAGACCCATCAGCTTGCAGGCGCCATCGCGACAGGAATCGCGAAGGGAATGTGTCCGCTTGAGCTGTCCCTTGCAAACAAGGTCGCCCAAGGCATAGTCGACGTGGAGGTGGCCATGGCGGCGGCGAACCGTCCGCACATACTTGAAGAGTACCTGAAGACCAAAGGCGGCATTGCCGAGCAGTCTTCGGTCGCGACGGGGAATAGGGAACAGGGAATAGGGAATAGGGAAGAGGGAAGAGGGAAGA
>JAFYQC010000097.1 GCA_017547265.1 Kiritimatiellia bacterium
CCGAGCTCCTGACGCGCACCGAGGCGACGATGCGCCGCGACAAGAATTTTGCCTCCGTCCTCTTCTGGACCTTCGGCAACGAAAACAAGTTTACCGACAACACCATGGCAGTGCTTGCCTACGCGAAGGGAAAGGATCCGACGCGTCCGCGCGGTCTTCCGCAGATCGGCTCGTCGCAGGCAAAAGAGACCATGTACCATCCCGAGCGGGATGTCGACTTCATCGCGCCGCACTATCTGAGCGCCGAGAATATGCGCGAGTACGAGAAGAACGCGACGAAGCCGCTTATCCAGACGGAGTTCGCGCACGCCTGCGGCAACGGCTTCAACGACTTCGAGGACCGCTATCGCCGGATGAAGGCGCGCCCCGATTTGTGGATGGGCGGCTGCATCTGGGCGTGGATCGACCAGTCGGTCATGCATCCCGACAGTGGCGAGGCGTTCGAAAAGGAACTTTCGCTCACGCGCACCGTCGGCAAAAACGGTGACCTGCCGAAGGACATGCGCCGCGACTTGCCGCGCGAGTTTCAGGGCAACTACATCGACGAGAGGCATTTCATCGACTCCTGGGGCGATCGCGCGACGGACGGCATTGTTTACGGCGACGGCACGCCGAAGGACGGCTACTGGCTTGTTAAGGCATTGTATGGGGAACGGGGAACCGCCGACGCCAAGGCTATGGCGGTCGAGCTGGGGAACGGGGAATGTTGTCCGCCGCCTCAAGACTCGCAACTCGCAACTCTCAACTCCAAGCTGATTGAATCGCCGCCGCTTCTGCGCATCGGGCGCAAGATGGGACTCGACCAGAAGATACAGACGCTTTCCAAGCGAAAGGCGTATTCGCACAGTCCCTACCTCTTGAAACCCGAAGTCAAGGGCAGCAAGGTTCAGAAGGACGGCTCTTTCAAGTATGTCCTGCGCTACACGATGCCGGAGGCGGATTCGCGCTACATCGAGGGTGTAGTCGTGATTTCGAACGACGGCACCAAGGCGTCTGTGTCCTACGATTTCATGCCGAGCGAAAGACTTGTTTCCGAGACGCAGTTCGTGGAACTTGGTCTTACGTTCGAAATGCCCGAGCAGTTTGATCGTGTCGACTGGGTGGGAGATGGTCCGCTTACGAGTGTGCCCGGCAAGTCGAAGATGAACACCTTTGGGAAATGGGCGATGCACAAGGACGACTACCGCTTCCCCGGCAACCGCACGAACGTCAAGTGGGCGATGGTGACGAGAAACGTTCCGAAGTCCGGCAACCTTGTGAGGGGCGCTCTTGTTCTTGAATCCGGGACGGGCAACGTGAGCTTCGAGAATTTCGAAGGACATGTTGCGCTCACCGAGAATATGGCGGTTGCGGGCTATGGCGGCAAGGCATCGGGTCCGTCGGGGCTCAAGTCACCGAAGGACATCAACATGAATGGCTCGTTCAAGTTCTATTGGGCCTCGCCCGATCCTGTTGATGCCGATGTCGTGCCCGATCTCACCTACACCCACCACTACGGATTCTGATGATGAGCAAGAGAATGATGTTCGCAATGCTCGCGGCAGTTGCAATGTCGGCAAATGCTTCTGCCGCGGAGGTGAAGATAGAGAACGACACGTGGATTCGCGGCGGCGATGGCGAGGTCGTGTGCCGTCAGGGCGGAGGGATCTTCCGTTTCGGCGACGCCTGGTATCGCTATGGTGTCGATTATCCCGTCGCGCACGAATTTGCGTCGAACGGCGTGCGCATTGCCAAAAGCAACTACGATGGATCAAGAGTTGTCGCGTTTGTCTCGCGCGATTTTGCCCAATGGGAGGGCAAGGGGTCTGTTGTCGCAGACGGCGAGATCCCGACGGGCTGGGTAGGGCGCATGGGCGTCGCGAAAGTCGGCGAGACTTACGCTATTATAATACAGACGGCGCTTGGCGTTTCCGTCTATACGGCAGAAAGTCCGCTCGGACCGTTCCGCCATTCGCACGAGCTCGATTTTACCGGCATCACCGGATTCAAGGGAACTGGCGACCAAACCGTGTTCGCCGATGAAGATGCCGGAAAATACTATCTCGTGTTTTCCAAACCGAAAGGGCGGGACCGGACTTTTGTCGCGGAACTTGGCCTTGACGCGGAAGGGCGCGTCGGCATCGGCCGTTGGGAAGAGGTCTTCGGCGGATGGAACCGCGAGGCGAACTGCATGTTCAAGCGTGGAGGAAGGTACTATCTCTGCGCCTCCAACATCTACGGCTGGGATGCGTCCCTCACCTACTGGCTCGTCGGCGATACGCCGTTCGGTCCGTTCGAGCGCGCGAAAGGCGCAGACATGAATGTGATGTCAGGATGCGAGCGCGACTATTCGCACGTTTCGCAGGTCGGGTTCTTTTATACCTTGCGCGGTGCCGATGGACGCGAACTCGTTCTCTACTTTGGCGACCGCTGGACTCAGTGGGCCGACAACGGAAAAGGTTTCGAGGTATGCGAGCCGATTTCTTTCGATGAAGCCGGCGCGCCGCAGTTCCATTCGCTTTCTTCGTGGTGGCTCAATCCGAAAGCCGCGACCTGGCGTGTGGCGGAGGGCAACAACTGGTGCCTCAACGGCTCTTTCGATGCCGACCGGCGCCTTCTGCCGCTCGCCAAAAAGCCGCGCCAGGCGCATATCACCGGCTGGAAGGTGGAAGTGCTTGAGGGCAACCGCATTGCGCTCGATAATCCCGCCTCGCCGCATCTCAACGCATCCAATAGCATCCCTGATCACTCTTTCGTTACCGGCAAGTTTGCGCTTGCAATAAACGACACTGTGCCATTCCATCGTCGCGTTTCACAGAAGATTTCCGGGATGCCAGACGGCGAATATGCTCTTTTCTACATGCTTGATGAAGGCTCTGGTTGGCAACATCGCACCAAAACGCTCACTGCGACCAACGGCGCATGCG
>JAFYQC010000098.1 GCA_017547265.1 Kiritimatiellia bacterium
CTCGAGAATCCACTCGGTGACGTCGGAAAGGAAGTAGCGGTCGTGAGTGACGACGATGAGCGTTCCCTTGAACTCCTTCAAGTACGCCTCGAGGCGAAAGGTAGTCTCGGCGTCGAGGTGGTTCGTCGGTTCGTCGAGAAGAAGGACGTCGGGGTTCGAGAGGAGAAGCCGCGTAATCGCGACGCGACGGCGCTCGCCGCCAGAGAGAACGCCGACCTGCTTCGACCCGTCGGGGCATCCGAGATCAGCCATGCGCCGTTCGACGAGGTTCTCGAGGTTCCAGTAGTCGTTAGCGTCGATGATCGCCTGAAGCCGTTCCATTTCCGCCGCGGCCTTCGGATCGTCGAGCTCGCAGCAGAGGTCCTCGTAACGAGTTACCATCGCCTGCGCGTCCGCAACGCCTTCCATCACCGTCTCGAGGACGGTCTTCGAGTCGTCGAGTTCTGGTTCCTGCGGGAGATAGCCGACCTTCGTCCCCTTCGCGACCTGCACCGTTCCCATGAGGTCGGTGTCGAGACCTGCGAGGATCTTGAGGAGCGACGACTTGCCCGCGCCGTTCGCGCCGATGACGCCAATGTGCGCGCCGTAGAAGAACGAAAGGTTGACGTCCTTCAGGATCGTCTTGGTGCCGACCTGCTTTGTGACGTCGATCAAACTGAACTGGTATTCGCCTGCCATAAAGTAGTTTAAAGTTTAAAGTTCAAAGTTCAAAGTTTAAAGTGTAAAGTGCAAGTGTGACAATGGTGATTTTACGCTTCGCGGCGGCCCGCGATGGCGCGCTTTAGGGTGAGTGGGTCGGAATAGGCGATGCCGGAATCGGCGGGAAGCCCGAACGCAAGGCGCGTGACCTTGACGCCGGCAGGATGCCGACTTTCCCAGTCAGAGTCGCCGTGACTGGGGGAGCCGCCGTCTCGGCGGCTTGTGACCCCTTTAAGAACTTCAGTAATGTAGCCGGCCGTGGCGTCGCCGTCCATGTCGGTCGAAAGCGCGAGAAGAACCTCAGCAACATTCTCTTCGCGCACGCGCGCAACGAGCTCTGAAATCCTAAGACGCTCGGGACCCATGCGGTGCGCGGGCGAGAGCTTTCCGCCAAGCGCGTGGTATCTGCCGCGGAACGCGCCCGACGCCTCGATCGACACGATGTCCGCCGGCTCCTCGACGACGCAGATGACAGAACCATCGCGCGTCGCGTCAGTGCACATGTCGCAAGGATCGCGGTCTATCGTCGTAAACGCGCCGCAGCGCGAGCAGCACCGCACGGAATCGTGGGCCGCCCTTAGCGCCGCGACGAGAGGTTCCGCAAGACGCGCCGGCTCGCGGACGAGCGCAAGCGCGGCGCGGGAAGCAGAGCGCCGGCCGAACCCCGGAAGCTTCGCGAGGCACTTCTCCAGCTCGGCGACCGGCGCTATCATTTTCCGAAGAGGCCGCCTGCGCCGCCCGCCTGCATCATCTTCTGCATTTCGGCCTGCGTCGCGTCCTTCGCCTTCTTGAGAGCGCCGTTGACAACATTGAAGAGCATCGTCTCAAAGCGCTGGGGCTTGCCCGCCTTGACCTCGTCGTAGGCCTCGGGCGTGATCGCGATCTTGTCGATCGTCATGTCGCCCTTCGCGATGACGGTGATGCCGCCATTCGAGTACTCGGCCTTGATCTTCTGGATTTCGTTCTGGATGCGCTTCGCTTCGCTGCGCATCTGCATCGCCTCTTTAATCTGGTCGAACATTCCCATTTTACACGATCTCCCTTCCGCTGAGGTCCTTGAAGGCCTTTAGGTATATCTCGCGCGTGCGCGAGATGACGTCGTCGGGAAGGACCGGCCCCGGCGGCTGGTGGTTGAAGTTGATTGAGTCGAGCCAGTCCCTGACGTACTGCTTGTCCAACGACGGCGGGTTCTTGCCAACGGCGTAGCTCGAAACGGGCCAGAAGCGCGACGAATCGGGCGTAAGCACCTCGTCCGCGAGGATAAGCGAGCCGTCTGCGTCAAGGCCGAACTCGAACTTCGTGTCGGCGATGATGATGCCGCGCTCGCGCGCGTAGTCCGCCGCCTTCGAGTAGAGCGAGACTGTCGTGTCGCGAAGAAGCGTCGCGGTCTTTTCTCCGACGAGCTGGACGGTCTCGGCGAAGTTGATCGCCTCGTCGTGGTCGCCGATGGCGGCCTTCGTCGTCGGGGTGAAGAGGACTTCGTCGAGCTTCGAAGCGTTCTCGTAGCCCTCGCGCAGCTTCATGCCATTGACGGTTCCGGACTTCTGGTATTCCTTCCAGCCAGAGCCCGTGAGGTAGCCGCGGGCGATGCACTCGACCTCGACCATCTTGACCTTCTTGACAAGCATGGAGCGACCGCGAAGGTCTTCCTTGTAAGGCTGGAGCTCGGCCGGGTACTCGTCGACGTTCGCCGTCACGAGATGGTTCTTCATGCCGAAGAATTCCATCCAGAAGAGCGAGAGCTGGTTGAGGACCTTGCCCTTGTCCGGCACTCCGCAGGGGAGAATTACGTCGAAAGCGCTGATGCGGTCTGTCACGACCATCAGAAGCTTGTCGCCGAGATCGAAAACATCGCGGACCTTGCCGCTCTTCTGCGGCAGCCCGGGGATCGCGCACTCGAGAAGCGCGTGGTTCTTGTCGTATTTCATGGTCTGCATATTATAGCAAAATCGCCGCCCGAATTGGCGGCGGAAATCGAAAGGCGCATCGCAGTTTGCGAGGCGGTGGAGCGAAGGTCCGAGCGAGGGGATTCGGCGTATTCGCCGAGGGCTCCCCGAGGAGGAGCCTTCGGCCGCCGCCTCGCGGCAGATTAGAAGCGGTAGGTGAGAGTGCAACCGCCCGCATGAGAGAGGCCGTGGCGGCACTCCATGCGGTAATTGCGCCCAAGGGCATCCTTCATGTGCATGCCCTTCGCGTCCATTATGACGAGCGCATAAGTAACGTCAATCTGGAGGTTCTCGGTAATGCGCCACGAAATGCCGCTGCCAATGATCTGGCGGTCGCCGGGGGGAAGCATCGTGGACTGCTGCTCATACGAACAGACGTTCGTGTCGTAGATATAGGAGACGACGGCCGTCCAGTCCTTCGCGAAATCCCAGGACGGGGCGATGCCGACGCGCCAGCTGTCATGCCAGTTCAGCTTGATCTTCTTGTCGCCCTGCGAGGAGGGCAGATGGAAGAGAAGCGTGTCGAGCTCGGACCAGTCTGTCCACGAAACCATCGCGCCGAGATGCCAGTCGGACGTGATGTCCCAGTTGATGCCCGCGGCAATCGACTGAGGGATGTCGAGGTTCGCCGAAGCCGCGCCGCCTGAGACATAACCCGGCATGCGAACGTTCGAGTGGCCCTTCACGCGCGTATCGATCTTTGACTTGTAGACCGCGCCGACGGAGAGGTTTTCGAGGATCTTGTAGCGAGTACCGATCTGCCAGCCGCACGAGGAAAGGCCGTTGTTGCCGTGCAGGTGGTTGCGAATCGACCCATACTGCGGGTTGACGTCGGCGAGATACGCCATCGGATAGGAATACTGCTCGAAGTCGAAGTAGAGAAGACGCGCGCCAGCACCAATCGACCAGTCGTCGGTGATGCGGTAGGAGACGTTCGGGTTGATGACGAAGCCCTCAATCGTCGTCTGCTTCGAACTCCAGGTCATAAGGCTGTCATGGGAGTAGCGCGTGCCGAGGCCGTATTCGGGCGTAACGCCGAGACCAAACGTAAAGCCCCAGAGCGCAGGCGCGACGATCTGGAAGTGAGGAAGGACGAAAAAGCCAGGATCCATGGGCGAGCACTTGTATTGCTTGCCGTCACGGGAAATACTGATGCGCCCACGCGGGTGTTCCGTAACGAACCCAACCTGGACTGTGATGTTTGTAATGTCGTCGAGAGTAGCCGGGTTGATTGAGTTGGCAGAGCCGTCAAGACCCCTGCCGAGCAACGCCCCACCGTGGGCTGTGCCGATGGCCGTAGGCTCGTAGAGAGCAAAACCAGACGCAAACGCAGCCGATGCCGCGAGAACCGCCGTAGTCAGTGCCAAAAGCTTTTTCATTATGTTCACTCCTTGTTGATAATTTGTTTATTACCTGTTTAGGTGTAACAGTGTGACATTATATGCTTTTCTGTCGCAAACGTCAATGGGGAAAGTTAAGATTTACACAAAATGGATAGTTTTAATCAGATTTTCAGTATTTTCAACCACAAAGAACACATAGATCACATAAAATTCCAGATAACCCTCTGTGTCTTTGTGCCTCTGTGTTAAAAAAATGAAGCCACAAGTTTACGCCGAAATCGAGCGGATCATATCGGAGACGCGAACCTTGACGTTCGCGGAATTCGACTCGGTGCCGAGAACAATTCGTAGGACGCAGGACTCGAGAATTGCGTAAAGACCCTCGGCCGTTCGCTCGGGGTCAACTTCGGGAAGGAACTCGCCCTTCATGACGCCCTCGGTGACAAGCTTAGCAAACACGGCCTTGATGCCGCCAGTGAAGCGCGTAATGCGCGCACCCATGTCCTCGCCCGAGCGAACCATCGACAGCACGAAGTCGAAAATCGCCGACATGAACTCCTTCTTTTCGAAAAGGACGTCGGCCACATGGAAGCAGACCATCGCGAGGCGATCCGCCGCCTTGCCGCGCTTCGCAATCTCCGCCTTGCAGTCCTTCATTATCTGCCGCGTCGCAGCGAGAATCGCCGCATCGAGGACTTCGCGCTTCGAGCGGAAGTAGCGGTAGAGCACCGTGCGGGCGACGCCGGCCGACGACGCTATCATCATGAGCGTCACGTTGTCGTAGCCGACCTGAGAGAAAAGCTTCATCGCCCTGGAGGCGATCTCAAGCCGACGCGATTCGTGGTCTATTCTTGCGGACATACTCTAGTTCGTTTTTCGCGAAGTTGGACTTCAGCGGTTTCACGATTATACCAAATTTCTCCGGCTCGCGGGCGATAGGCGAGTGAACGGTGAGCGCAAAGCGGTGCCAGAAGCACGACTGTATGAGCCCCTTCTTCGCAAGCGACTTGACGTACCGCTCTGCGCCCTTCTGCTCCTCTTTCGTTTCCGTCGGGAAGTCGTACATAAGGTAGGCGTGGACGAATATCTTCGCAGCCCTGAAGCCCCTTAGAACCTTCTCCGCCGACGCACACGTGATGCCTTTGTTCATCAGCTTGAGAAGACGGTCGTTCGCGCACTCGAGCCCACCAGTCACCGCGATGCACCCCGCCCGCGCCATCTTCTTCGCGAGCGCAGGCGTAAAGGCGTTGTCGAAGCGGATGTTGCCCCACCACTCGACTTCAAGCTTTCTCCGCAAGATCTCGTCGCAAACCGCCGAGACGAGGGCAGGCGGCATCGCCTCGTCAACGAAGTGGACGCCGGTGAGAAAAGAGGGGAAGAACTCCTCAATGCAGTCGACGATCTCAGAGGCCTTGGGCATCTTGAAGCATCCGATGTAGGGAAGCTTCACGTCGCAAAACGCGCACTTCCGCCAGTAACAGCCGCGCGCCATCACGAGCTTCACCCACTTGCCGCAGTTCCACAGGTTCGTGACGAAGTTGTCTGTCTCGGCGACGTCGAAATACTCGCCCCAGTCGATGCCCTCGTAGTCCGGCTTCACGAACAGCGGCACATCTGCCGCGGTCGTCTTGCGGTCTCCGAGCAGCTTCGCAAACGGCGCATATCCCTCATCGAGCTGGAATTCATCGAAGTACTTGTAAGGCCGCCTGTCCGTCATCTCGCGAAGTTCCGTCGAGACATATCCGCCGCCT
This sequence comes from Kiritimatiellia bacterium, assembly GCA_017547265.1. The sequence goes on from JAFYQC010000098.1 coordinate 5,740, forward strand.
AGCACGAGTCGGACGCCGGGATAGCGGCGCTTTATGTAGCGCGCAATCTTGAATGCCGCGACGAGAGTCCCAGGGAACGGGCAGGTTATGCCGACGATCGCCGGTCTCGTCTCTTCCATCGCCGCCTTGAGGTGGCGTTCAAGGGGCTTGTCGATCACTCCGCGCCGGCGTATCCTGCGCTCTAGTTCACCGAAGTCGGCGACGGCGCGGCACAGGTGTTCGGCGTAGCGCGAGAAGCCGAAGTCGGGATCGACGTTGTCTCGTATCCATATGGCAAGCTCATCAATCGCCTCGCTTGCCTCGCGCTTCGCCTCAACAGGCGCGAGGCCACCGAGGAACTCGAGAAGCTCGCCCGTCGTCTCGTCGCCGTATTCGAGAAGAACGTCTCGCACGACCTTTATCGAGAGGTCGCGCTGGGCGACGTCAAACCCGCGCGACTTCAGATACCCCGCCAGATGCATCGTCGCCGGATAGGGAGTATTCGGCTGCAGCAGCGGCGGGGTCAGAAGGAGAAGTTTACATCGCCTTCGCGAGGGCATTTCCGAACTCGGAGCACTTGATTTCCTTCGCGCCTTCCATCTGGCGGGCGAAGTCGTAAGTGACGGTCTTCGCGGCGATCACCTTGTCCATCGCGGCGATGATCTTGTCAGCGGCCTCGGTCCAGCCCATGTACCTGAGCATCATCTCGCCTGAGAGGATGAGCGAACCGGGGTTGACCTTGTCGAGACCTGCGTACTTCGGCGCAGTGCCGTGTGTCGCCTCGAACACTGCGACGCCCGTCTGGTAGTTGATGTTCGCTCCTGGCGCGATGCCGATGCCGCCGACCGTCGCAGCGAGAGCGTCGGAAACGTAGTCGCCGTTCAGGTTCAGAGTCGCAATCACATCGTACTCGGCGGGGCGCGTCAGTATCTGCTGGAGAAACGCGTCGCAGATGCAGTCCTTCACCGTAATCATGCGGCCGGTCTTTGGATTCTTGAACTCGCACCATGGCCCCTTGTCGATCAAGGTCGCGCCGTACTCGCGCTGCGCAAGCTTGTAGCCCCAGTCGCGGAACGCGCCCTCGGTGAATTTCTGGATGTTACCCTTGTGGACGAGCGTCACCGACTTGCGGTCGTTATCGATCGCGTAGTCAAGCGCCGCCTTCACGAGGCGCTCGGTGCCCTCAAGCGAAACGGGCTTGATGCCAATCGACGCCGTCTTCGGGAAGCGTATCTTCTTTACGCCCATCTCGCCAAGGAGAAACGCCTTGACCTTCTCGACTTCGGGCGTGCCGTTCATCCACTCGATGCCTGCGTAGATGTCCTCGGTGTTCTCGCGGAAGATCACCATGTCGGTGAGCTCGGGGCGCTTCACGGGAGAAGGAACTCCCTTGAACCAGCGGACTGGTCTGAGGCACACATAGAGGTCGAGCTCCTGACGCATCGCGACGTTGATGGACCTGATTCCGCCACCAACCGGAGTCGTGAGCGGGCCCTTGATGGAGACAAGGTTCTCGCGGCACGCATCGAGCGTCGCCTGGGGAAGCCACTCGCCAGTTGCCCTAAACGCCTTCTCGCCGGCAAGGACTTCCTTCCACTCGATCTTGCGCTTGCCGCCATAGGCCTTTTCGACCGCGGCATTCCACACCGTCATCGCCGCGCGCGTAATGTCGGGGCCTGTGCCGTCGCCCTCAATGTATGGAATAACAGGGTTCTCGGGAACGCAAAGCTTCCCGTCCTTCATTGTGATCTTTTCGCTCATGATAGTCAGGTGGTTGATTTATTATATGTTCAAGTTGATTTATAACGCAGAGCCGCAGAGACGCAGAGAACGCGGAGTCGCTACTTGCCGAGGGCCTTTTTGAGTGTGCTAGCGCCGCCCGAGGGCGCTGCACCCGTGAGGTCCGCCTCGTCGACCTCCACCTGCTCGGAGTCGATCCAGAAGCGGATGCGCTTGCCGCGCACGATCTGCGGCTGCGCTTTCGACTCGTCACGCACTTCGGCCGTGATGCCGTCGCCCGAATAGAGGATGACAAGGCCGTTCTTCTTTGAATAAGTCGCCTTCGCGCCATAAGCGCGGTGTGCTTCGTTCGTCATCGCGACATGACCGATCGCCACCACGCGGCGGACATCGCCCGCGGCGCGGCGCATGTCGTCCGTGCCTTTTGCGGCTTTGTGAACGTCGTTAGTGCCCTTTGCCGCACGATGCACGTCGTTTGTGCCCTTTGCCACGCGATGCACGTCGTTTGTCGAGTTGGAGTCCTTATCGACGTCGAAGAAGAGGAACACGCGGTCGGCATGCAGCTGGTACTGCTCGTCGTCGAGGTGAACGTGACCCTCGAAGCTCGCGATACCTTCCTTGCGGTTGTAGACGGTGGTATCAGAGGTGATCTTCGCAGGGCGGCCAGTCAGCTTCTTTTCCTTGGATTTCTTTGGGAGGGGTTTCTCGACTTTAGACTCGGCATTGGTGACTGGGGAATCTGTCGGCACTGTCGCCGGCAAGATGCCGGCTTTCCCAGTTACAGTCTCAGTAACAGGGGCATCCTCCTGCACTGTCGCCGGCAAGATGCCGGCTTTCCCAGTTACAGTCTC
>JAFYQC010000099.1 GCA_017547265.1 Kiritimatiellia bacterium
TAGGAAATCGTCGGCAAGGTCGCAAACTTCCTCATCGCGCTCATCAAGGAATCGGAGCACACGTGGTATGAAATAAGCGCACTCCTCGTATGTTCCAGCTGGCAGATAGCTTTGGAATATGTTACGCAATTCCTGAAATCCCATTTTTTCATCGGGAACGGCAAGAATGGCAGCGCACTCCTCTGGCGAGAAATCGTAATTGGGGTCGCTCAACTTTGTCGGGCGAGGATATGGAATCTGGTTTTGGCGTATCTCTGTCATAGTGGTCGGAGCCCTGCCCCCAGGATAATCCCCTTTCGCCTATGGATCAATCAAACGGGGCGTGACGAAGATAAAGACAAACTTATCCTCGTCGCCTTTGCGCCTGTCAGCGCCACCGCCGAAGACGTATGTCGCGCCTGGCCTCATGCTGACTTTCGTGTCTGTGCTCGCGCGGACAGGGAAGAACGGCTGTTCCATAGCGAGGTCGTATGTCGCCGCGCCCTTCCACTTCGCCTTCGCGCCGTAGTCCTTCCACTTGGGCTCGCCCACAAGGTATGTATACAATTCGACATCGATAAGATTGCCGTCATCCGTCAATGTCGGCGTTATTTGCACGATCGTCCCGACCTCACGCATCGTAAACGACTGCGGCTCTACGGCCGCGCCCGTGGAGTAGTTTCCGTAGATGGTGTTCGTGCCGACCGTCTGATTCCATTCCGCAAGCAACACGTCGTAGTCAGTCGGATAGATGTATTCCGTGAGCCCCTTGAGAACCGTCTCCTCCCCTGGGCGTGTGACGAGGCGCGGCGACTCGAGAAGCCTGGCGCCGCCATGCGCCATCAGCCGATTCTGCAAGACCGCCGCATTGACGCGGTTCGTGCCGAAGTAGCCGACATCCGAAAGGGCCTTCCTGTCCGCCGATATGTATCGAATGTCAAGCTCGATATTTTTGCCATCGTTAAAAGAACTCGCCCAGACCTTCGCAACCTTGGCAAGGTTCTCGGGTGTGTTCTTTATCCAGAGGCGATTGAGCGACCTGAGTTTGTGGAGAGACGAACCCTCCGGCCATTCTACGCCAGCGCCTTCAGTGAAGAACTCCTTCCATTCGCGCTCGTCTTCTGCGACTTCGGCGGCCCTTTCCTCTTTCGTCTTGGGTTTTGCGTCTGGATCGGGACATGCAGACATCGTGCAGCCAGTAAATGTCTGATAGTAGAATGTCCACGATTCCATTCCTTCGGACTCAAACTTGCGACGAACCTCAGGATCGCCCAAGCGCCGACTCGGCGGCTCACACTCGCCACCATCGCTGTCAACAAGCCGCGCCGTGACAAAGACAAGGACGAACTTGTCTTCGTTTGCCCTGAGGGAATCAGTCACGCCGCCGAAGACGAGGGTGCGGCCAGGGCGGACGCTGACCTTCGTGTCGACGCTCGCCCTAACGGGGAAAAACGGCTGTTCCATCGAAAGGTCGTATGTCGTCGAACCTTCCCACTTCGCCTTCGCGCCGTAGTCCTTCCATTCGGGCTCACCCACAAACTGTGCATTGATCCAAAGATCAATCAAGCTTCCGTCATCCGTCAATTCCGGCGTCACCTGGACAATCGTCCCGACCTCGCGCATCGTAAACGACTGCGGCTCGAGGGCACCCAACACACATTGACAAGAATTCGTTCCTGGCACAGCGTCATTGCATGGCAAGGCGACGCAACCAGCAGGCAGCCGAGGCAGCTGCAAATCATAGTCCGTCGGATAGATGTATTCCACTACTTGCTTGCCGACGGCATCTTCACCCGGACGCGTAACGACGCGCACCGACTCAAGGAGCTTGGCGTCTTGGCGCGCCATCAGCCGTTCCTGCAAAACCGCCGCGTCGACGCGGTTTGTGTCGAAGTAGCCAACCGCTTCAAGCGCCGCACGGACAGTCTCAACGAAGCGAGTGTCGATTTCGACATTAAATGACTTCAGCGCGAATTCGTCGAGAATCTTCTCGAACTTCGCAAGGTTCTCGGGAGTGTTCCGCACATTCAAAGTTCCCGCAGTCTTCACGTGGACAATGCTGGAACCTTCCGGCCAGTCGACACCCAAAAGGCCAAGTGCACATTTGTAAGAATCATCCTCCCCTTCTTTCTTCAGCCATGTTTCCGCATCCTCGTCCAGCGACATGCGTTCAAAGAATCCGCTTGTAATCGGATACACCCGCAGTTCCATCGGCTCGGCGGCCGACACTTCGCCAAGGCAGGCCACGCCCACCACAAGCACCACAGCAAACCATGTCCTCTTCATGCTCGCGTTCCTTCCATGTTCAATGTTATTTCACAAACCCTATTTCTTCGTCGGCGCTCCAAGCAGTTCGCGCAGGCGCGGCAAATCGAGCTTGAGGGGACGCCCTTCTTCTTCTTCGTCGTCATCATCCACAAGCTTCTTTCCCGACAGATTTCCCGACAGAAAAGCCTTTAGAATGTCGATGTCGCCGGCTCTGACTAAAGTCCGATTGCCGTTGATGACCCACGCCAGTCTTTCAAAGCGTTCAAGCGACACGCTGTCATCCTCTTCGTATGAAAAATTACCAAGAAACTTCGTGCGAAGGCTTTCACTTTCGCCGCGCTCTTCGATAATGTCGGACAAGTCGACTCGTACCCAGCCTGCAGGATCGGAAGACCGAGCAGGAAGCCGTTTGAACTCGCCACCGCACTCGCCGTACAGCTTGCCGGCTGGCGGAGGAGCCCACCAGATGGACGCGTAACCCCGCACCTCGCCCGCCTCCGAGATATCCCTCGCCCTGATCAACCCTTCGGGATTGATCGTGCGCACCGCGCAGTTCGTCGCCCCGTACGACACTACCTGCACCTCTTCGCCAATCTTCCAATGGAAACGTGCCTTCTCTTCCTCCAGGCGTGGCCGTCCGATGATCTTGGCCCTCATTGGTATTTTAAGGTCCTTCGCAGAATGGCACTTTTTGCAAAGGACCGATTCGTCGAGCGTTATGTCGAGTCCGAGCGCCTTGAGACTCTTCGCGCCGTCACGATAGCGGTCAAGACTATCCGCCATCATCTTGCGGTTTTTAGGATAGACGGTATGCGTCCCGCACTTCTTGCAGACATACTCGAAAGTCGCAGATTCCGGCATTGATACCACATAGCACATCGCCGAAGCCCCGCGCCTGACCTTCGGCTCGGGCGAGGCGGCGAGCTTGTCGAGCATCGCGTTCAGCTCGTCGCGGTCGAAGTCCTTGCCCTCGGCCGCGAGCGCCGACAGCACCGCGACCCCGACTCCTATTTGCATCTTCATGTTCGACATTATACCACAAATCACGAGAAGCCGGTCTCGCGTTCTACTCCGTTGGCGAGAAGCGGGTCGGGGGCGGACGGCGAACCTAGGAAAACACGCGCGGCTTCGCGGCAACCGCCCAGGCACTTCGCCGCGCGCGCACAACCAGCGCACATCTCGGGCAGGTAGTCGTGGCGAATAAAATGCATCCACTCCTCGCTCTCGGGAAGCCGCTCCCACTCGTTCCAGCGGAGAATCTCGACAGGACTGTGGTTGCAGGCGCGGATCATTCCGTTCGGCCCGACCGTGAAGAACTCCGTTGCCGCAGAGCAGCCGGTCGAGACCTGCAGGAACTTGTATTTCTCCGTGTCGATCAGGCACTCTGGAAGTTCCGTTCCGAAATGTCCATACCGCTTCGCACGCGAAAGCACTTCCTCCGCGACATCGGCAACCTCGCGCACTTCCTCTGCCGTCAGCATAAGTTCTGGATGCGAAAGCCCGCGCCCACCGGGCAGAAAGCGGTTCAAGAGCAGCGAGTCCGCGCCAGCGACAAGCGCGGCGGAAATCGTCTCGTAGAGTTCCGGCAAGTTGAGCTTCGTGACCGCGACGCCCACGGTCGTTCCACAGCCGAGCTCGCGGGCGCGCGCGAACACGCCAAGAATGTGCTCGACAGGCGTGTCGCTGTCGGTGTTCTCCGCAAACGACTTTAGCCCCGGCATACTGACAGAAAGGCGAATCCCGCGCTCGGCGCAGAAGCGCAAAACATCGTCCGTCACGATCCGCCCGTTCGAGAGCAAGTTCACAAGCGCCCGCTTCGACGCGAAGTCAACGAGATCGAGACACCCTTCCTTCATCAGCGCCTCGCCGCCGGTGAAGGAGAACTGGCGAACGCCGTTCGCGGCGAATTCGTCGATAAGCCGCTTCCACTCGTCGACGGACATTTCGGCACTCGGCTTTATCATGCCCGCAAACCACGGACACGAGCAAAACCGGCAGGCGTGGTTGCAGCGGTAGGTCAGTTCCAGCGCCGCAACAGGCGGAAGAACGGTCGTCACTTCTTCGGCTCTCCCAGCAGCTCGCGCAGACGAGGGAGTTGCGACTTCATCGAGATTGAATCGCCATCAGATCCATCACGAAGATACACATTGCCCTTCATGAATTTCTCCAAAAGCTCGACGTCTGACCTGTCGGCAAGGACACGCTTGCCGTTTATCACCCACGCGAGCGACTCTATGCGCTGAAGATGCGCGTCCTCGCCTTCTTCATACACACGGTTGCCAACCATGGTCAATTCTACAGAATAGGCATTGGGCGAGCCCGTCAGGATCCTCAGCGGTGCTTCTACCCGCACCCAACCCGCAGGATCGCCTGGTTTTGCGGCCAGGCGAGTCAACACATCACCTTTCTTTGCAAAGAAGGCGCCACGACCCTTGACGAGCGGCAGATAGCGCACATTCACTTCGTCGCCCGTCACATGCCCGTCTTTGTCGATGAACTTTTCCGAAATCCAGTATTCAGGATCGCGAGGCAACACACTGCAATAACGGCGCCCCCATTCTTTCACAATTACAGGATCCCCGACACGAAGTCCGAAGCTCTCGTATACCCACTTGTTGTCCGGGGTTCGCCTCGGCTCGGCAACAATCACTCCAGCGGTCGGAATGCCCAAGTCCTTCAACGAGGCACAATGCCTACAAAGCGCCGACTCGTCAAGCTTGATGTCAAGCCCCATTCCCCGCAACTTCACGGCGCTGTCACGATAAAAGGCAAGCTGAGACTCCAAGCCCTCGTAGTTCTCAGGGTAATGCGTGCGCGTTCCGCACTTCTTGCAGAGATAGTCAAACGACTTCTCTTCCGGCATCATCACACTATAGCACATCGCGGTAGGTCCGTGCTTGACCTTCGGCTCGGGCGATGCTGCGAGCTTGTCGAGCATCGCGTTAAGCTCGTCGCGGTCAAAGTTCTTGCCCTCGGCCGCAAGTGCCGACAACACCGCGACCCCTACTCCTATCTGAGTTTTCATGACGACATTATATCAAAATTCCAGCGAAACGAATTTCCGACGCGGTTAGGGATTTTCCGCAAACCACACCTGAAGCTCGTTGCCGGGCTCGCGGTTGCCCCAGAGGAAATACGGAATCAGCACAAGACCGTTCGACGCCTTGAGCGCGGGGAACGTCTTGTCGCCGATAGAAATCGTCGTGTCCGCAAACGTCGCGTCGGCAGGAAGCGACGCACCATACGCCTTGCCTCCATTGTCGAAACCTTCGGCGCAGTAGACGATCGGTCCGCGCTGCACGGCGAGACGTCCGCGGTCTGCGGCGACCTTCTCGTTCGCGCGGATGCGCTTGACCGGCATCGGCAGCTCGAGGACGACCTTGTCGCCAATTTTCCACTTGCGCTCTATCGTCACGTAGCCGTCATCGCCAACCTTAGCGGCAACGCGCTCGCCATTGACGGAAAGCGAGACATCGGAAGCAGACGAGGGAGATGTCTGGACATAGAGGTCGCTCGGCACGGGACGCCCTCTCGCCCAGCCGGGGATACGAACCTTGAGCGCAATCGCGGCGCGCCAGTCCTTCGAGGCGCTTGGCGCAGGTTCGAGGACGGCAAGCTCGGCGCGACCACTCCACGGATAGTCCGTTTTCTGCCGCACGCGCACAAAGCCGCCAGCCGCATCGTCGTTATAGTCGATAGTCGCTTCGCCCTCCACGAAGAGATTCCAGTAGACGACACCCTTCTTCGACGCGTATGCCATCGACGGCACCTGCGGGATAAACCGCACGTCGTTCACCGGGCAACATGAGCAGCCAAACCACTTCGAGCGCTTGTAGCCGCCCTTCGACGCGAGCGGATTCGGGTAGAAGAACTCGTCGCCCGAAAGCGAGATGCCAGAGAGGAAGCCGTTGTAGAGCGTCCGTTCGAGGACGTCAATGTACTTCGCATCGCCCTTCGCGCGGAACATCCTGTCGTTCCACAGCATGTTCGCTATCGCGGCGCAAGTCTCGAGATACGCCTCACCGCTGTCGTTCGGCAAGTCGTACGCGCCGTTGAACGCCTCCCACATGTTGCCGTACTTCGGATGCTTGAAGCCGTGACGCGCCCCGATGCCGCCGGTGAGATAGAGCTGTCCGCCAACGACATCCTCCCAGATGCGGTCTATCGCGTCGATATACGACTTGTCGCCCGCAAGCGCGGCGACGTCAGCCATGCCGCAATACATGTAACCGGCGCGGACGGCGTGTCCGATGGCCGTCTTCTGCTCGACTACCGGCTCGTGGTCCTGGAGGGTTGCGCCCCATGTCGGACGCAAGTCTTTCCGCCCGCGCATGTCGAGGAAGAACTTGGCGAGGTCGAGATACTTCTTCTCGCCCGTAACGCGATATAGCTTCGCGAGGGCAAGTTCCACCTCCTGATGGCCAGCAGTCGACTTTATCTGCGTCGGCCCGTTGCCAAACGTGCGGCACATCAAGTCAGCCGAGCGACGGGCGACATCGAGGAAGTCGGTCTTGCCAGATGTCTCGTAGCGCGCCACGGCCGCCTCGATCATGTGTCCCTGATTGTAGAGCTCATGCGAATCGGAGAGATTGCTCCAGCGCACCGGCCCCATCATCATGACGCCCCACGCCTTCTTGTCCGCGGCGGAGAGACTGAAACCGAGTGTCCGCGCCGAGTAGAGATAGCCGTCCGGCTCCTGCGCCTTTGCGACCTGCCCGATCAGCCAGTCGAGCTTGCGCCCAAGTTCCTCGTCGGGATGCTGGGCGAGGACATACGCCGTTCCTTCCATCACCTTGTAGACGTCAGAGTCGTCGAATGGAGTTCCGCTGAACGTGCCGAGCGCGCGCGCCGCGGCGTTCGTCAAGTTCGCGATACGCGGCGTCTCGGCGCACTTCGCCCAGTCGGTCACGAGCGTCGAAACGCGGTTTGTCTCCAGTCGGTCGAACCAGAAACCGCCAGTTGCCCGAGCAGACGCGAACGACGCGTTCTTTATCGGATAGTCACACATCTCCGCTTCGCCCGCAAAGGCGCAGCCCCCAGCGACGGCCAATGCCGCCGCAACTCCGTGTAGTTTCATCGATTGTTCCCCTTTATTTCACTCGTGCATATTTTATCATATCGCGGCGATTGCGTACACGGTCAAAGCGAGGCTAGAGTTTATATAGCCCCGATGAACAATAGGTGAAACGCTTTTTTGCAAGTGAAATGGTCGTTTTTCTCCTGACAAGACGAAACTCCGAGCGTTAGGGCTCTCGCTACCGCTCCGCCGCTTCGCGATGTCTCAACGGCGATTCCGTGCGTTGGATTGTCTTTTGTGGCTGCCTTCGGCAGAGGAGGTCTGGAGGATACTTCCTCCAGCTTAAAGACGATCTGTATCATTCAGCGAGAGACGAATGGTGGGCGCGAAGCAAATGAAATTCTGCGGAGCGGTAGCGAGAGCCCTGCTGATCGGAGTTAAATTCGGCGAGCAGAACGTGGTTCGGATTGGCAGCGGATCAAAATGGGGAAACTCCAGAAAGCGAGGGGGTGGGCGAGTGACGCATATAAATGGTAAAATAGCGCCATGTCAGACGACAACGACTTTAACTATCCTGGAGAGCTCCCGATTTGCGAACATCGGGAGGAGATTCTCGCTCTCCTCGAGAAGAACGACGTCGTAATCGTCTGCGGCGACACAGGCTCAGGAAAGACAACACAGCTCCCTAAGATGGCAATGGAGCTCGGCCGCGGAAAGAACGGCCGGCGCATCGCATGCACACAGCCGCGCCGCCTCGCCGCCGTCACGGTCGCAGAACGCGTTGCGGAGGAATTGAAGTCGCCCGTCGGCGGCATCATCGGATACCAGCACCGCTTCGGGAGAAAAGTCTCCGACTTGACGCGCGTCAAGTTCATGACCGACGGCGTCCTTCTCGCGGAGACTCGTTCCGACCCGCTTCTTCGCGCCTACGACACGATCATCGTCGACGAGGCGCACGAGCGTTCGCTCAACGTAGACTTCCTTCTCGGGATTCTCAAGCGCATCTTGGAAAAGCGACGCGACCTCAAAGTAATTGTCTCGTCTGCGACATTGGACACCGAGCGTTTCTCGCAGTTCTTCGGCGGTGCACCGACGCTTTCCGTCCCTGGGCGACTCTTCCCGATAGAGATACAATACCGCGAACCGCTAGACGGCGAAGAAGCAGATCTCCCACGCGAAATCTCCGCCGCGATTCGGACGCTCCCGCCGAATGACGACGTACTCGTGTTCCTTCCGGGAGAACGCGATATACGCGAGACGGCGGACTATCTCCAGCGAAGCCAGTTCCACTGCGACGACGAGACGATTCCCCTTCTCGCATCGCTTCCCGCGGCCGAACAGCAGCGGGCGTTCCGACTCTCAGAAAAGCGCCGTGTGATACTCGCGACGAATGTAGCCGAGACTTCGGTGACAATTCCCGGTATCCGCGCAGTCGTTGACTCTGGGCTTGCGCGAATCTCGCGCTATGTCCATAGGACGCAAGTGCAGCGTCTCCAGATCGAGCCAGTCTCGCAGGCATCGGCGCGGCAACGCGCGGGGCGTTGCGGCCGCCTCGGACCTGGCACCTGCATACGGCTCTATTCCGAAAAGGACTTCGAATCGCGCGAAGCGTACACACCGCCAGAAGTGCTGCGGTCGTCGCTCGCAGGCGTGATACTGACGATGCTCGACTTGCGGCTCGGGAGCATCGAGACATTCCCCTTCATCGACCCGCCGAGGCCGACGATGATACGCGAGGGGCTAAGGGAGCTTCTCGAACTCGGCGCGATACGTCACGACGCGGATCACGACATCGCGCTCACCGCGATAGGCCACAAGCTCGCGCGGATTCCGGTAGAGCCGCGCCTTGCGAGAATGCTGCTCGCAGCTTCGCAGTTCGCCACACTTCCATCGGCGCTCCCGATTGTCGCGGCGATGAGCTGCGACGACCCGAAGCGACGCCCAGTCGACGAGAAGGAGAAGGCGGACCAGGCGCATGCGCAATTCCGCGTTACTGGATCAGACTTCCTCGGTACGCTGAAGCTCTGGAAGTGGTGGGACGAAAAGTCGAAGGAACTTTCGCAGACGCAGCTGAGGAAACTCGCGCCAAAGACATACCTTTCGTATCCGAAGATGCGCGAATGGCGCGATCTCGTGAGACAACTTACGGACCTTTCGAAGCATCTTGGCCTCGACATCGAAAGTGACAACGGCGGCCCTGACGCGCTGCACCGTGCGCTTCTAACAGGGCTTCTTGCCCGCATCGGGCACCTCGACCCCGAGACGAATGACTACCGCGGCGCACACGCGCTCAGGTTTGCGCTACACCCAAGTTCCATTTTGGGAAAGCGCAGTCGCACGCCGCACCAAGCACCAAGCACCAGTGCCAACGGCGCGAAGGCACCAGCAACGCGAAAGCACCTCTCTCCCGAATGGATCGTTGCTGGCGAACTTGTCGACACCTCGCGCCTCTTTGCGCGCAACGCTGCAGAAATCGACGTTCGCTGGATAGAGCCGCTTGCAGGCGACATCGCAAAGCACAGCTACCGCTCGCCAGAATGGGACGCGGAGAATGGCTTTGTCCGCGCGACCGAGCAAGTCACGCTCTACGGGCTCGTGATCGTTCCCGCAAGGCGACGCGACTACAGCCGCATCGATCCTGCGCTCTCGCGGCAGATGTTCCTTTTCCACGGACTCGTAATGGGAGAGTTCCCACACCCTCCCCCTTTAGTCCGCGAGAACGCCACGCTAATTGGAGAGATAAAGAAGCGCGCCGAACGGTTGCGCCGCCCAGAGCTTTTCGATGCGAACGCGCTCTTCCGCCACTTCGACGAGGCGATTCCGCGCGAGATCGTATCGACGCGCGATCTCGCAAAGTGGCTTCGCGTGGCGACGGACGAGGAGAAGTCGCGTTTCCGTCTCGACAAGCGGCAGTGGCTCCCGAAAGTCGGCATCTCGTCCGCGGCGTTTCCCGACTCGATACGCATAGGCGGCGTCAAGCTTGCGCTCTCTTACCGCCACACGCCGGACGATCCGGAGCGCGACGGCATTACATGCACGGTCAGAAAATCCGACGCGGCGGTACTGAAACTCTGGAGCGCCGACTGGCTCGTACCAGGAGCGCTTCCTGAAAAGCTCGCGTTCCTTCTCGGCGTCCTTCCGTCTTCGCTGCGGCGCGTCGTCTCGCCAATCTCCGACACGGTGGCAATAATAGCCCCGCTTCTCTCGCCAGGAGAAAAGCCGCTCGTCGACGCCGTGCGCGAAGTCCTGAAAGTCCACAACGGCATCGCGATTCCCGCGACAGCGTGGGAGAACGTGAAATATCCACCGCACCTGCTCGTCCGATACCGCATCAAGGACGAAGATGGAAGAATCGTCGCAGAGACGCGCGACCTCGAGGCGGCCCTTGCCGCCGCAGGCGTCGGCGGACGAAGCGCAAGCGCATCGTCGCCGCACGACGACGAAAAGCACTTCAGCTGGGATTTCGGAACTCTCGACGAAAGGCAGACTGTTTCGTCTGCTGGATGGACGCTCACGCACTATCCCGCACTTTCAGACGAGGGCGACGGCGTGAAGATCAAGCTCTTCAAGTCAGCGGACGATGCCGCGCGTGCGCACGAAGCGGGCGTAGTCCGGCTCTTCTTCCTGCGGCTCACGCAGCATACGCGCCCTTCTTTCGCGACGAACCGCCTGCCTCTTTCGGCGGGGCTCTATCTCGGCACGATTGGCTACGAGCGATCGCGGATCGCAGACGACCTTCTCTGGGCGGCGATACGCATGGGAGCAGTCGCGGGTTTCGCGCCGATACGCACGAAAGAAGATTTCGAAACGCGCTTTAAGGAGCGGCGCGGCGCAATCGACGCAGCAAAGGCGGAACTCTCCGCGCTTTTTTCCTCCATCCTCGAATCGGCCGCGGGATGTGCGGAGCGACTTGAGACGGCCGCGCCCGCCGAGGACATCTACGACGCGGTGGAAACGCAACTTGCGTGGCTCGTGTTCCCAGGGTTTCTCAAGGCCGTTCCGCCAGAGCGGCTAAAGCACTACGACCGCTACCTTCGCGGCATTCGCGTCCGCATCGACCGCGCGAGGTCTAATCCATCGGGAGACAGGACGAAGGAATCTCGCGTCGAGCCATACTGGGAGCGATACCGCGAGGCGATTCTCGGCAAAGGACCAAAGATCGCAAACCGCGACGCGCTCGCAGAGTACCGCTGGATGGTCGAGGAATTTCGTGTTTCCGTCTTCGCGCCCGAGGTGCGCGCTGCGATCCCCGTAAGCGAAAAGCGCCTCGACGCGAAATGGGCCGAGGCGCTTGGCGAGTGACGGGCTACCGCCTGTAGACTATGTTCGCGTAGCCGTCGCGCTGAACGCCGCGCGGATAACTGACCGCCCCACGCCCGAAGAGAATCGCGTAGAACGGTGTCGTGCGACGAATCCCGATTGTCACCTCGAGAAGTTCGGGAACCTCTTTCTGCACGAGCCCGAGGAACCCACACCAGCAAGTCGAGATTCCGTTAGCGTTTGCAAGCAACTCGAAGTGGGAGCAGGCGATAGTGACGTCCTCGCGCGGCGTAGTGACGCCAGGGCAAGTTTCGTCAGACGAGACGATTAGAAGCCCGGTTGCGCCGCGGAAAAACATGTCCTCTCCGCCATTTCTGAGCTTAATCGCCGGCACGGCTAGCCAGCGCGGCAGGAGCTTCGTGCCGTCGCGGTGGTTCTCGATTGCCTTTATGAATTCGCCGCGGAAACGATCCATCGCCGCGCGCGTCGGGATGCAGGTGAAGGTAAGGGCGCGCGCGTTGCATCCGGTCGGAGAGTTGCCGAGGGTTTTAAGCACGCGATCAAGCGCTTCCTGATCAACATCGTCGCTTGAGAACCGGCGAACGGAACGGCGCGTCCTGAGCCAGTTCTCGGCAGCCGCCGCGCTTGGAAGCTCAAGCCCTTTCGTGACTACGGATTCTTCCGCGCGTCGTCCGTCGAATGTCACGGCACCGACGGGGCAGACCGCGAGGCAGTGCTGGCACTTCATGCATCTCTCGGGAAACGCCATCCGCGGCAGACCGTCGGCCTCCATACGCAACGCGCGGAACGCGCAGTCTCTCACGCAGGCACCGCATTTCAGGCACTTCGCAGCATTGACTTCAAATAGTTCGCTCATGTGACACAGTATATCTAAAAACCACCGTCCCCGTCAAACCACCACCTCCATTGTTTCCGCATCTACAAAATCTCCACCATAACCTCTGCGGAGACAGAAGACAACGAAGGGAAAAGAAAGCGAGAAAACAGTGGAAATCAGAGCGTGTGGACGGCCCAGGCGGAGAGGCCCTTTTTGCGAAGGGACTCCGCGACTTCCTCTGCCCGCGCCGCGGACTCGACAAGCCCGAATACCGACGAGCCACTGCCGCTCACAGTTGCGCCAAGAACGCCCGCCGTACGGAGCGACGCAAGCGCGTCGGCAATCTCGGGATGCAAGCGACACGCGGGAAGCGCAAGATCGTTCACGAGCAAAGCGGAAATGCGTCCAAGATCGCCCGTCTCAAGCGCCGCAAGACACGCCTCTGTCGCTGACGGCGCAGCGAGATCGCGCGGCAAGCAACGCGCGTAGACCTCGCGCGTCGAAGTATGGACGCCGGGATTGGCGACGACTAGATCAAGACGAGGACAGGCGACGCGCTCAACCGCCTCGCCGCGCCCCTGCATCACGACAGGGCCGCCAAGCACGAGCGCTGGAACATCGCTTCCCA
>JAFYQC010000100.1 GCA_017547265.1 Kiritimatiellia bacterium
CCCTACCATTACGGCCGTGCGCCACGGCCAGCCAATTCGAGCATACATCAGCACATACGCACCAACAAGCACCAAGTACGCCGGATCGGTGAGGCGGTGCGGATAGGCGATCATACCAATCTCCCACAGCACCAGCACACCCGCAAACCAAAGCGCCCACTTCTTCCGCCACTTCCAGAACACAAGCGGCAGCAGGTTGAACGGCACGATGAGCCAGTTCCAGTCCGTCGCCGGAAGATTAGAAAACACCACCATGTAGGTGAAGAAGAATCCACATAGAGACTGAAATGCCAGAAAAGCCCAATCCATCCATACCCATTTCAAAAAGAAATTCGTCACCGCTAATACGACAAAGACACTCAATACGGCCAAAGGCGAAAAAAAGGAAGGTTCTTCGCGCGATTTGACCGAAAGTAACTCCACGCCTTCGCTATTGATGATTGGCGTTCCATTTATCTTTGCCGTCTTAAGAAATTCTAGCAAATCTAGCGGAATTACAACTTTCTGCAAATTAGAGACATTCCAGTCAATCTCCGTACCACATATCGCGTGTAAGAAAAATCGATTCCATGGATGTCCAGAAACCGCAGCATCAAGAAACTCGCGTCGTGTCTGCCAATACTGCGGGGGCCAAGGTAGAATCTGCATACCAAGTGGAGACAATGCTTCGCGCAAAACAACTAAATCTGCCTGAGCGCATCCACGCCGTATGTAGTCATAAGGAAGACATGCCCCCTGTGATACCCGATCATCTAGAATCTTCCAAAGCCTTTGCTTGGCATCCGACGGCAGATTCAAGCGGTATTGCATCACGCCCCGACCACTCTCCCGGCCAAGTTTCAGATAGTCCGCCGTTGGTAAAGCAAACATCCCCATCTTCAACTTACCCATGAAAAATGTGAAGATTTTGTCCGAAATCTGCTCGCTCTCGTAGGAAAAACAGTAGTCGAGGTTGAACGTGGGGCATTCCAGGCGGATGCACGAATGGCCGGCGCAGGAATAGAGTTCGTCGCCGGGGCTCATGACGAGCAGCGAAGCGGTGACGAAGTTGGGATCGGAGCGGTCGATGCCGTCATTGAATTCTGCAGGTTGCTGTTGGGCTGCGGTGGTTAGGGAGAGAAGAGAGATCGCGCAAAACTGCAAAAATGACCTAGAGTGAAGATTGAAGAATTTAGCGATTTTACGTGATAATGAGAAGGTAAAAGAAAGCATGCGCCCGTTTCCGGCCGCCAAAAATTCATTTTTGGGGTCTTCTACCGTTCTAATCAGTCCTAAACTCCTTTAAAGTTTTGCGAAAAGTGTACCAAACTCGCCCTTGGAAGGCAATAGTTGATTTGAAGAATTTGAAAAGTGTGGCGTTTCTGGTTGTTTTGGCGGAGCGAGAATGGCGGGCGCACCCTACAGGTCGAACCAGTTGTAGCCCGTGCTGCCGCCGACCTCCACGACCGTGACTGCGACCTGGTGGTTCCAGTCGGGACGGCGCGTAAGCGCCGTACGGTAGGCGAGTGCCTGCTCGACCGTCTCGGCGTCGGGCTCGTCGCGACCGAGTATCTTCCCCTTCTCCGCCGCGGCGTTCGTGAAATACTTGAACTCTACGAGCTGCGCGGGCTTGGCGACTCCGGGCTTGGGGAGCGCGAGGAAGTCGCAGCGACCCTCAGACGAGTTGTACTCCGTCTCGAAGGAATAGTAGTCCACAAGGAAGTCGAGGCAACGCGAGGTGAACGTGGTGCGGAAGAAGTTCTCGTTCATCTTGTCAAACGCCTGCGCGGGAATGCGCGCCTTCACATAGTGAAGCCAATAGGCGTCGAAGAGATTCTCCCAAGAGCCGTCCCCCAAGACGAGCGCCTCGGACGCATCACCGAACGCCCGGCGCGCTTCATCGACGTTCGTGAACTCGGAGAGCTCGTCGTAGTAGTCCACGAACATATTCTTGATCGTGAGGTTCGGGATGTCGAGCCGGAACGGGCTCTTGAATGTCAAGAGCCCCAGATAATAGAGCGCGTAGGGGAAAAACTCCTCCGAGAAGAACTTCGCACGCCCGAACTTTGCCGAAATGGCAGACCGACTCGCGCGCTCGCCCTCGCCGCGCTCGACGTATGCGCGCAGCTTTTCCAGTGCATTTGGCGTTGTCCGCGCCAGGCGGCGGAACCAGCCGACGTCCGTGCGCACGTTCGCGTCAATGACGAACGACGGCTGCTTTCGCTCGACGACAAGGCACCTGAGGTACCAGTTGCAGATCGTCGAGTTGTAGAGCGGCTCGGCGCCGGGAACGAATCGGTAGCCGTCGTAGAAGCTCTTGAGGTCTGTCAGGACGGCCGTCTTAAGCGACGGGTCTAGCCCGTGTTCGGCGAAGACGTCGTCCACGTAGGTGTCGACCTGTGCCTGCGTGAAACCGACGAGACCAAGCTTGTCCGCATCAAGGCTCACGACCGTGCCGACGTTGAAACCGCTCGAGAGGTCGTCGAGCGTGATCGGCAACACGCCCGTGAAATACGTACGGCCGACCGTACCGTCCGCAAGGCCGGCCTTGAACGACTTGAAGAACGCCTTGAAGAAGGACTCGCGCGTCGCGTCTCCCCTGGAGTCATGCCCGCACACGGCGTTGTACTCCAGGTCGCGGCTCGAGACGACCAGTTCGTTCGTGAAGTTGTCGTATTCGTCGATGATGACGTAGAGCGGGGGAAGATGGTTTTCCGCGACCACCTCCCGTAACTTGGCGATGCAATCGGCCGGCCCCGTAGCAGACTTGATTCCAGACCAGTCGGCAAGGTCCTTGTATTTTACGGTGAAATATCTAACAGCACCCTTGACGTTCTCCCAGAAGTTCCGCTCGATCTCGGCGAGCGTCCCCACCTGCACGGTCGAGAAGTCGAAGGTGAGGACGAGGAAGGAATTCCGGAGCGGCGTCGGGTTCCGTCCGATGTCGGTCATGCCGAAGAACTCGTCGAAACGGTCCTTGAGGTTGACGTCGTAGTAGTGCGCGAGCATGGAGCAGACGATCGACTTGCCGAAGCGCTTCGGCCGCAGGAACACGGGCGTCGCCACATTCTCCAGCTTTCGGATGTAGGACGTATTGTCCACGAACAGGCATTCG
>JAFYQC010000101.1 GCA_017547265.1 Kiritimatiellia bacterium
GGCGTCTCCGGCCCGCCGATCAAAACGCGGTCGGGGGAAAGCAAGTCCTTTATCGCCGTTCCCTCGGCGAGGAACTCCGGGTTCGAAAGGACGGTAAAGCGGTATTTAGCGCTGTCATTCAGGATCGCTTCCATCGCGGCGGCAGTGCGGACTGGGAGCGTCGACTTCTCGACGACGATCTTGTCGCCGTCGGCATAGCCCTTGATCTCGCGCGCCGTCGCCTCCCAGAACTGTAGGTCGCTCGCCCTGCCCGCGCCGCGCCCGAACATCTTCGTCGGGGTGTTGACGCCGACGAAGATTATGTCGCACTTCTTGACGGCGGACTTTATGTCGGTCGTGAAAAAGAGGTTCTTGCCGCGAACTTCCTTCACGACGTCGACAAGACCCGGCTCATAGATGGGGAGAGCGTAGTTCTTCGAGTTCCACGCCGCGATGCGCTTCGCATTGATGTCGCAGACGTAAACCTTGCGGTCGGGGTTCATCTTGGCGATGACGGCCATTGTAGGCCCGCCGATGTACCCAGCCCCGATGCAGACTATGTTTTTGTTCATAAGCAGAAATTATATCAAATAGGCGCGGCGAGTGCAGGACAAGCAATGGACTACGCGAGACGCAAGTCGCGCGTCAGTTGCCCGACTCGAAGTGCGGATCGACGCCGATGCACTTCGCAGGGCACTTCGCGGCGATCTGCTCGTCGGTCGGCGGGTTCTCGTAGTTGACCTTGGCGAGAAAGCCCTGGAACGTGAAGTGGCCGGCTTCCTTTCCGCCGGAGTTCTTTTCGCAGAGGTGGCAGCCCATGCAGCCGACGCCGCAGACCTTGCGGACGTTCGGCCCCTTGTCGGGGTTCGCGCAGAGGACATGGATCGTCGCGGACGCAGGAACGAGCTCGATGATCTTCTTCGGGCATGCCGTCACGCACTTGCCGCAGCCGATGCAGAGACGCTTGTCGACCTTCGCAAGACCGTCATGGACTGATATCGCGCCCTTCGGGCAGACGTTCGCGCAAGCACCGTAGCCGAGGCAGCCGTATGTACAGCCCTTGTCGCCACCCGCCGTCATAGCTGCTACGCTGCAGTCGCAAATGCCGTTGTAGTCGCCAACGCGAATCGCCTCGGAGCGCGTTCCGCAGCACTTTACGAGCGCGACGCGCTTCTCGGTCGCGGTCGCCTCGACGCCGAGGATCTTGGCGACTGCCGCGGCACATGCGTCGCCGCCTGCTGCACACGCGCCGTTAGGCGCAGTCCCAGCGACGAGTGCACGGGCATAGCCATCGCACCCAGGGAAGCCGCATCCGCCGCAGTTCGCGCCTGGAAGCGCGGCAGTCACCATGCCGATGCGCGGATCTTCGCGGACGGCGAGATACTTGTCTGCGACGGCAAGCGCGATTGCCGCGACAAGGCCAACACCTGCGATAATTGCAATTGCGATTGTCATATTTTAAATCCTTATTCTCTCCTAACTCCTGACTTCTGACCCCTAACTCCTAACCTCCAACTCCAACTCAAAACTCCAACTCCTGACTACTGACCCCTAACTCCTAACCTCCAACTCCAACTCAAAACTCCAACTCCTGACTACTGACCCCTAACTCCTGACCCCTGACCCCTAATACGGCAGCTTCACAAGCCCCGAGAATCCCATGAACGCAAGAGACAGAAGCCCGCCCGTGACGAGCGCGATTGCTATGCCGCGGAAGCAGCGCGGAGGGTCGGCGTGCGCAAGCTTCTCGCGAATGCCAGAGAAGATGACGAGCGCAAAGCCGAAGCCGACGGCGGCCGCGAACGAGAAGAAGACGGACTCGAAAAAGCCAGTTCCCTGCTTGCAGTTGATCTCCGCCGCACCGAGAACGGCACAGTTCGTCGTGATGAGAGGAAGGAAGATGCCAAGCGCGGCGTGGAGCGGCGGCAGAAAACGCTTCATCGCGATGTCGATGAACTGGACGAGCGACGCGATAACGAGAATGAACGCAAGCGTGTGGATGTAGCCGAGGCCGTTCGGCTGCAGAAGCCAGTGGTCGAGGCACCACGTCACCGCCGCGGCGACCGTCATGACGAACACGACCGCGCCCGACATGCCTAGCGCCGTGTCGAGCTTCTTCGACACCCCGAGGAACGGGCAGCAACCAAGAAAGCGGCTCAGAACGAAGTTGTTCACAAGAACCGCGCCAACAAGAAGCATCAAGTAGTAGCTCATAAGTTTGTCCCGATTATATCATTATTCACGCCAGGCTTCAAGTGTCCTTGGTTATTCCGGAACGACTCCGAGGGAGTCGAGGTCTATCGTTCCCTCGTAGACACGTTTCACCGGCCCAGTCAGCGTTATGTCTGAAAACCCCGCCTCGGTCTTGACGCCGTCGACGGTCAGCTCGTAGCCGCCCGCCGTCTTGACGCGCACAGGGAACCTGAGCCCGTACTGCGCGACGCCCACGACAGCCGCCGCGACCGAACCTGTACCGCAGGCGAACGTCTCAGACTCGACGCCGCGCTCGTATGTGCGCACCGAAACACGGTCGGGAGCCCGGTAGCAGACGAAGTTGACATTCGTGCCATCGGGCGCAAACTCGTCGCTCATCCTTATGCGCCGTCCCTCGCCTTCGACGTCCGCCTTTGCGATGTTGTCGACTGGCACGATCTTGTGCGGAACGCCCGCGACTACGAAATCGTCGCCAAGGTCCTTGGGATCGGGCATCGCGATGCGGACGAGATCATCGTCAAGCAGCTCCGCGTCCACAGGCCCCGCCGCTGTTTCGAAGCGCATCGCTTTTCCCGCGACCGCGCCAATCTCGCGCGCGAACGCGGCGACGCATCTCGCGCCGTTTCCGCAGAGATCCGCCTCCGAGCCGTCGGGGTTGAAGAACCTCATCTTGAAATCGGCCGCATCGGAGCGCTGCACGAGGATTACGCCCTCGCACCCGATGCCGCTTGGACGTGTCGCCATGGCCGCAATCAGGCGGTGCTCGCAGGGGAAGTCGCCGTCGCGGTCATCGACGAGGACGAAGTCGTTCCCCGCCCCATGCATCTTGACGAATCTGACCGGTTTCATTTTCAGAACCCTCCCATGATCGCGTTGTACCAGCCGCTGTTCGTGCGCGGACGCGGCACCTCCGCGCCGTTATTCAGTCGTATGAGGTCGGACATGACGTTAAACGCCGCGTCGAGAACAACGTCGTCCTTCGAGCGTTCGTTGCGCTTGCGGCGGCGCGGCTTTTCTTCCTCTTCGTCGTCATCGTCAGCGTCGGCAATCTCCCTGAGCTCGCGGTCGGCGGCCATCTGGGCCTTCCTCGCCTCGCGCTCGAGCGAGACTTCCTCGCGCTCGCTCATCTCCTTCATGGCGTTGACGTTCGCGAGGTGCTTCTGGTAGCGTTCGTCGGTCGCGAGCCGCTCTTCCGCGAGCTTGCGGAGCTGTGGAACATACTCATACATGTTCCAGCAGCGCGCGTAGTCGGCGGGAAGGATGCGGCTGAACGGCAGCGCGTTGGGGAGCTTGTCCTCGCCAATGTCAAGCGAGTCGAGAAGCGACGGAAGCCGTATGTCGGCCTCAACGCCCTCGAGCTGAGTCGAACGCCCGTCAACGCGGTAAAACCTCGCCGTCGTGATCTTCATCGAACCATACTGCGCGGGACCCATGCCGAGCACCGTCTGGACAGTTCCCTTGCCGTGGGTCTTGCCGTCGCCGAGGACGACTGCGCGTCCAACGTCCTGGAGATGGCCAGCGACAATCTCGGAAGCCGACGCGCTCGCACGGTCGGTAAGCACCACAAGAGGTTTGCGGAACGCGACAGGATTGCCGTAGGGAATCGGGAGACACCCGAGGTTGCGCACGTCCTTGACCTGCACGACAGGGCCGTTCGGTACAAAAAGCGCCGAGAGAAGCACCGCCTCGCGGAGCGACCCGCCGCCGTTGCCGCGAAGGTCAAGTACAAGCCCGCCGACGTCCTCGGCGTTGAACTCCGCGATGAGCCTTGCTACGTCCATCGCGCAACTGCGGAAGCCGGGATCCTGCGGGCGCTTGTCCATCGTGCCGTAGAAGCCGGGAAGATAAACGTAGCCGACCTTATTCGTGAAACCGCCTAGCGAAACCGTCTCTACGCGCCCCGTAGCCGCCTGGTCCTCGAGCTTGATCTCGTCGCGGACAAGCTCAATGAGCTTCTTCGTCGCGCCCGACGTGTCGGAGCGCGGAACGATCTCGAGCGTGACGCGCGTGCCCTTCGGCCCGCGTATCTTCTTGATGGACTTCTTTATCGGCTTCCACATGATGTCTTCCATCTCGCCATCTTCCTGCTGGACGCCGACGATCTTGTCACCCTCTTTTATGCGCCCGTCGCGGTCAACCGGCCCGCCCGCCATGATCTCGACGATTTTGAGCGCTCCTTCGTCCATATGCAGGACCGCGCCAACGCCACAGAGAGTCAGGCTCATCTCCATGTCGAAGTCCTCCTTGGACGCAGGCGACATGTAGTCGGAGTGAGGGTCGTAGGCGCGAGCCACGGCAGAAAGATAGTGCTGGAGAACCGCCTCTTCGTCTGGCTCGGTAAGAACGGTGTAGTACTGGTGGTACTTCTTCACGAGACTTCCCGCGGCATCGACCTCGTTCGTCGACTTGTCGAGTTCCGCGCCGAGGATCTGGACTAGCGCCTCGTTCTTGAGACGCCTGCGCCAATGGTCCTCCGCCTCCTCCTTCGTCTCTGGCCAAGGCGCGTCCTTGCGCTTCACACGATACGTTTCGTTTGTCGAAAAGTCCCATTCAACCGTCGCGAGGAAATTCGTCGCGAACTCCATGCGCTCAGCGAGGCGGCGGCAGTAGAGGTTGTAGACGTCGAAGCCGAAGGACGGATCGCCCGCGTGCAGCTCGTCGTCGAGCGACTTCTCGCGCTTCGCGAGCTCGTCCATGTCGGATTTCAGGAACACGGAGTGGTCGAAGTCGTAGAACGTAACGAGGTTCGTCCACGCCTTTTGCGAGATGTCGTCGTCGAGCTTCTTCTGGAGGACGTGGTACTTCGGAAGCATGTCGCCGACGCGGCGCGCGATCTTCCCGTAATAGTCCTGCGGCTGCACTTCCGCGGCAGATGCGCCGAAAGAAGCGAACAGCGCAAGGACTAGCGCGTATTGAATTGTTCTCTTCATGAATTGCTCTCCATGAGCCCTATGAGGCGTTCCAGTTCCGCAGGCTGAATCACGACACGCTCCGTCGCGAACCCCCTGGCAAGTTCACACGAATTCATCACCACGGCGCCCTGCACTTCAGCGATATGCTGCCTGAACGTATCGGATGCAAACGCAAGGACTGGCGTTACCGCGCCATTCCAACCGGCGGCCGCAAGCGCCGACTTCACGAGCTGCGCCTCCTTACGCGCCTGGGCGAGAGGATCGCGATCTGGAAGCTGGCCGTCGAGGAGTATGTGTCCGTCCTCCACCGTCACATTGCCGCGCCAGTATTTCGTCTCGACCGCGAACACGCCCGCCGGACCTGCAACGACATGGTCGACATGCTTACCGCCCGCGACGAAGTCGTTGAACACATGGTAGGTCTCTGGCAGATGCGTGAGGATGCCGGAGACGCGCTCCTCGCCGCGCGCGCCCTTAAAGAAGCGCTCGGCGTGACGAAGGCCCTTCGAAAGACTCCAGCCGGAATAGACGATCGACACAGCAAGAAGCGAAAGCCCCCACACTACATTTGCAAACGCCGTGGCGGCGACGGCAAACCCGGCGACAAACACGCCGAGAAACAGGGGCCAGAGCCCTGTCACCATGCCCTTTACTCGCGCCCACTCTCCGGCGACGCCGTGAACCTTAGCCATTTTTGAGAACCTCCGCTATCGAATCAACGTCAAGGCCGTACTTCCTCTCGAGCTCCGCCTGCGTGCCGTGCGGTATGAACGCATCGGGCCACCCGAACTTCACATCGGCGCCAATCGCCTCGCCAAACCCGCCGGCAACCGCACCGTTTTCAATGCTCACGATCTTCATTCCTGCGGCGCGCTGCTTGGCAAGAAGCTCACTGTCGAACGGCTTCAAATAGCGGGCATGAACCGCGATCCCACCGACGCGAGACGCGACCTCGCACGCCTTGCCGTACCAGTCGCCTGTCGCCCAAATGGCGAGACGGGCGGCCGAGTTGGTGAGTGGAGGAGTGGAGGAGTGAGGGAGTGGGTGAGTTGGCACCTTGCCGCGGGGATAGCGGATCACGGTCGGGCCGTTGCGGTCAAGGGCTTCCTTAAGCAACGCCTTCAAGTCGTCCGCGTCTTTCGGCTGGCATATCGTCACATTGGGAAGGCAGCGCAGCATCGCGATGTCGTAGAGCCCCTGATGCGTCACCCCGTCTGCGCCAACGACGCCCGCACGGTCTACGCAGAAGACGACGGGCTGGTTGGAAATCGCCACGTCGTGCATCACCTGGTCTACGGCCCGCTGCAAGAACGTCGAGTAGACTGCGACGACAGGACGCATGCCTCCCGCGGCAAGCCCTCCTGCAAACGCGACCATGTGGCCTTCGGCTATGCCTACGTCGAAGAAGCGATCGGGATAGCGCGCGGCAAAACCGGCGAGCCCCGTTCCATCGCGCATCGCCGCAGTCAGCGCAACGACGCGATCGTCGTCCTTCGCAAGCTCGCACAGCGCATCGCCAAACGCCTCGCTCCAACCCGGCGCAGGCGGCTCGCGCGACCCATCCGTCGGAAGCGCGAGATCGACGGTGTCGGGGGTCGAAGGCCAGGGGAACGGCCCAACGCCATGCCATGCCGTCGGGTTCTTCTCGGCGGGGCCATAGCCGTGGCCCTTCTTAGTGACGACATGCAGAAGAACAGGGCGGTTCTCTTCCTTCGCGGCTGTGAGCGCAGAGACGAGCGCGGCAAGATCATGGCCGTCAATCGGGCCTAGGTAGTGGAAGCCGAACTCCTCGAACCAGACGTTGCGGAGCATCATCGTCTTGAGGCGATTCTTCACCCAGTGGACAAGCCCGTAGAGGAACGACAGACGAAGCGCGCGACCGATCTTCTTGGCGACGTTCTTAGCGCGGTTGTAGCGGATGCCCGACGTGAGGCGGCCAAGCCCCTTCGCGATGCTCCCCGCCGGCTTCGCTATCGACATGTCGTTGTCGTTCAGGACGACGATAAGCCGCTTTGTGGCCGCCGCGCAGTTGTTGAGCGCCTCGAAACTCGTGCCGTTCGCAAACGAAGCATCTCCTATGACGGCGACTACATGCTCCTTGCCGCCACGTCTGTCGCGTGCGGCGGCAAGGCCCTCGGCAACAGAAAGCGCAACGCCCGCATGTCCAGCAATTGCCGCATCGGCCTTAGACTCGGCGGGGTTGGGAAAGCCGGATATCCCGCCCATCTTGCGGAGCGTTGGAAAAGCGGCGTCACGGCCGGTGAGGATCTTCCACGCGTATGCCTGGTGACCGACATCCCACACGATGCGGTCGGTCTCGGGATCGAAGACATCTGCGAGGGCCATCGCGATCTCTACGGCGCCGAGCGACGACGCAAGGTGCCCGCCGTTCTTAGAAACGGTCTCGAGGATTCTGTGTCTAAGCTCTATCGGCTTCACCTGTCAGTCCTGTCCGCTTTGCGCTTGAGAATGAGAAGCGAGGTCGCGTTCTGGCCGAATGCGTCTTCCCTCATGACGAGGTCGTAGTCCTTCTTCAGGAGACTCCAGTACTCGATCTGCCTATCGATTGGCACTTCGTCACAACGAGGAGGATTTATGGCAAAAGAGTAGCCAGAAAGCGCGGCTATCTTGCACGGCGCCGACGAAAGGAGCTTGCGCCATTCCTCGTCAGAAAGCATGCTGAACGGCCCCATCTCAAGACCGCCTGGGACCTTGCGCCCGGTCTCAATGGCGAGATAGAGGTCCTGGGTCAGCAGCATGTCGCCATTAGGGTCTTCCTCCTCGATGGTGCGCGCAACATCCCGCAGCTGGGCGAGTTCGCACTGTTCCTTCTTTCGAGTCCAGAACCTGTCCTGCCCGTTCGTCGTCCACTTTTCGAGAAGCGGCGAGCCGAACGACGCGGCCCATGCAAGGCCGAGCGCCAGCAGAATCCCGCGCGCGGGCACGGACGCGGGGCGGCCAAAGAAGAGCACGGCGGCGAATACGGCCAGAAGCCCCATTACCGGAACCTGGTAGTCTTCGTAGGGGAACGGCGCAAGCATCTGGACGAGAAAGACGGCGACGAAGCTCGCAAACGCAAGGCGCGCGACGAGTAAAGCATTGGTCTCGCAGCCAGCTTCGCGACGGTGTGCGAAGCCAAGCCCAAGCAGGACAAAGACAGGCAAATACCACCTGACAAGCCGCGACACGGAACCGACCGTAAAGACAGGGTCGAAGCCGCCGCGTGCGGCGTGATAGGCCTGCGCCGCAAAGAGGCCTGTACGCGCCGCAGGATCGCAGAGGAAGAAACCGTAGACAACCGCGAGGCCAAATGCGCCGCCAAGCCCGAACCAAAGGAAGGCCTTGCCCCAGGTGCGAATCGACAAAAGAAGCCCAAGGCCAACTACCGCGAGAATCACGCCGAGACTGATGCGCGTGCCGCATGCGAACGCAAGCGAAAGTCCAGACGCGAACGCGAAGACGCCCCCGCGAAAGGTCGGCTGGCGGGCGAAGGTCAGAAGGAAGAAGCCGATCGCCACGAAAAGCGACGCGAGCGCGTAGGTCTTCGGAATCGCGATGTAGTAGAGGTGATAGAGGTTCGAGCCGAGCAGGAGAAAGACGGCGAGCGCCGCAAGCGCACGGCGGCCAGGCGCAACGAGACGTGCAGCAAGAGCGCAGAAGAACGCAAGCCCCAGCGCGCCAAAGACGACGGTAAGGATTCTTGCGCCGAGGAGCCCGAACGAATTCCACACAGAGGCGAACGCAGCGTAGACGACAGGCATGACGGGCGCCTGGGTGTAGAAGAAGTCACGGTACGGCGTCTTGCCCTCCGACACGAGGCGCGCGGCATAAAGGTACCATCCCTCGTCTTGATTGAGGGCCCCGAGCCACACGGCCGCAAACGCAAGCACGACGAACCCGAAGGCCGCCAAAAACCAATATCGCTTCATTGGGCGGTATTATAGCAAATTAGCCCCCAAAACGCGAGGGGAAACGTCATTTCTCAAGCGTCATGCGCCCTTGGAAGAAAAAGGCATAGCAATTTGCCGACTCGCCCTGCGTCTTGAACTCGAAGATGACCTGCCGAAACCCGTTGTTCTGCTTCTCATAGGCATTTTCAGGACGCGCCTCGCGAACGGACACTCGGCGCTCGCCAGGTGCCCCCTCGGATTCGAAAAGGATCGTCATCGTCTTGCCGTTTTTCCTAAGTTCGGCCATTGGCAGCAAGTCGTTCCAAACCGAGACTTCGGCATCCGTCACCATCGCCCAGCGCACGATGGTGCCAGGCGCGACGCCGCTGATGGAATCTTCGATATAGAAGGCTTCTTCATCGAGATGGAATCGGCGGACGACGCCCTTCGCCATTGGATAAAGTTCCGAGAGGTTGACTTCAACAACCCCATCCTTCGGCTGCGATATAGTCGCAAAACCCTTCGAATACTGCCCTTTCCCGCCTATCATCAGTGTGTTGTGGCCCTGTGTACCAAGGCGGAATAGCGTCCATCTGCGAGAGTCCGGCTCGGGGGACCAGAGAGCACTTGCGCCGATGGCACGCTCAATTGCCGTATAGTCTTCAGCCCCGAGGTCGTAGGCCCAGCGTTCACCCAGCATGTCGAGGACAAATGTTCCTTCGTCTGCATGCCCATGGTTGTAGGAAGGCGAACCGCCTTTTGTCGCGATATAGATGCCGTTCGTTTCCGTCGGCGCATCGCGCAGGACCGCCAAAGGCATCTCGCCGCGCATAACTACTGCGGACGGTCCTTTCTTGCCGCACGGAGACGCCTTGGCTTTCGCCATCCGCGAATAGGCATCAACCCATAGTAGCCCGATCGGGAAATCGCGCGGAACAGTCCTCTCGTCTTCCGTGTCTGCCACGCGCAGGCCGCATGCCCTGCGAAACAGCGCCTTCTCCGTCTCGTCGACAAGCGTCGAATCGCCAAACCTGACAGCAAACCACCACAGCACTGGAAGCTGCGAACGCCCGGTATGGCCGTCGGAAAAGGCGAAGAACTCCCCCGACGGGCCAGTCATCAACGACGGAAACGACGCCGTCTCGCGAAACCCGGGAAGGTCCGAAAGCCCGAAATCCGTTCCAAAGGCGGTTCGCATCATCTCAAGGGCAAAGGCATTGAAAGTGAATCCGTAATGCCAGTAGCCCGGCCCCTCCGGAAACGCGCCGTCAGGAGCGACAACGCCCTCCGCCTCTGGGAGGGCCTCAAGCACATCGGCAAGATGCACGGCGCAGAGCTCCGGTTCGAGATCCGCGATCGCCGCGGCCGCGGCGACCATCCCAGCCGACCCCACCTGCACCCAGTTGTTGCGAAGGCGAGTCCACGGTGCATGTGGTCCCGTTGCGCCAAGCGCCTTGTCGCGAAGAGCGCCTGCCGCACGGGCACGACCTTCTGGAGTCAGCGCGTCGTAAAGCCAGTCATAGGCAATCGCGACGCCGACAGAAATCTCCGCAAGGTCGAGGAAATGCCCTGGGTTCCAGTCGGAGAAAGAGGCAACGGCATCGATCTCCCGCTCCGCGCGCCGGGCATAGCGCATGTCGCCGGTCAGCCGATAGGCCATCGAGAGCGTGGCAAGCCGCGTGAGCGCCTTGCGGGCGGTACCAAGCAGCCGATAGCCAGTCAGTGTCTGCTCGACTGGTTTTGCCCAAAGATAGACTTCCGCGTCGGCAATGACGCGCTCGGCGGCTGGCCTTACAAGCGCATCGGACTTCGCGTCTTCCCTCAGGCGCGCGAAATCGGCTTCCGTCGCGAAAAGCCGTGGATGCGGACGCGTCCCGGCCGTCGCAATGGCCCCCACTGCCATCGCCTTCCACTTTTTAAGATTCGCGGCATACTCTGGTCCACGAAGCTCCATCCAGTGCGGATTGTCTGGGCCAAGCAAAAACCGCTCCGTATTCACGTAGGTCGAATTGCCGATCACGCACTCGTTTGACGGCATAGCGAGAACGCGGCGCTGCACCTCGACGGATCCGGTCACGGCCTCCGCGTAGCAGGTGTAGTATCCCGGCACGTTTGTGACGCTCATCAGCGCCGACAGCGCTATCGCGGCACCAGTCATCGCTATCTCATCCTCTTGAACTCGAATTTCTCCCCGAGAAGCGCCCGTCTCGCGAATTCGCCCCAGTAGGGAGTCGGCTCGTAGTCCCAGTTTTTCAAGAGGCATGGGCTGCACTTTGGATGGAAGCTCCACGCTGTCCAGTTGAGCCTGTATTTCTGGATCGCGCCAAGCATGTCTGGCACCCACTCCTCTGGCTTCACGAACTTCGCCTTGTCTTCGAACGGCATTGGCACGTCCTGTGCGCCGACCTCGCCCATGAGGACCGGGTACTTCTCCGCCACGTCGAGAAACGCCTTCTGCCATCCGTGCTTCCACGGATAGCAGTGCGACTCGTACATCAGGTTGCCGTCGTCGATCGCGTAGCCCTTCAGCACGCCGTCAAGCTGGTACGCCCAGTCGAGCCCGCCTACGGAGACGAGGTTCTTCGCACCCGTCGAGCGGACGTGTTCGACCAGTTTCTGCATCCCGATCGTCATCTCGCCGACGAGCTTCTCCTTGTTCTCCGCGTATGCCGCGCCCGTGGACTTGTCGCTCGTCATGCCGCCGTTGCGCCATATCTCCCAGCTGATGTCGTGCGGCTCGTTGAGAAGTCCGAAAATTACGCCGGGATGGTTCTTGTAGCGCGTCGCGGCGTCAAGCCAGAACGCGGCATGATGCGCTTTCGGAGCGCGATACTCGTGGAGGTCGAGAACGAGGTACTTGCCGCGGCGCTGGAGGTAGTCCGCGACTTCGTCCACGAGCGCGCGGTAGCGGTCGATCCCGTTCTTGGGGTTCTGCCACTTGCCGCGCCCAAACCAGTAGCTCGAATGCACCGCAAGGCGGATGACGTTGACGTTCCACTTCTCGACGAGGTTGGTGACGGACTGCAAGATGTGGTCACCACCAGGCCCCCATTCAAGCGACGGAACGGCCGCACCCTGGAGCCATATCTCCGCGCCAGTCTTGACGTTCGTGAGCCGGTTGCCGCGCACCTGGATCGGCGCGGAAGTCCACTCTGGTCTCACGGGCAGCGTCTCGCTGCGTTTCACGCCGTCAAGCGCCGCGTCTATCGCGCTGATTGGCTCGACGCTCATGTTGCGCACTTCAAGGGAGCCCGCCTTTACGTTGAAAAGCGTCGGCATGAGGGCGATTCCCGCGACCCCGGCGGGAACCTCGAACGCCTTGCGGACGCCCATCCAGTCATGCGAGCCCTTCCAGCCGCCGATGGCAGGTCCCCCCTTCGCCTTCTTTGCCGACGAGTCGATGAAGTCCGTCATTATCCGCGCGTCGAACCACTTCTGCGCGCCCTGCTCGACGCCGTCGTACTTCACTTCGCACGTAAAGACAAGCGCCTCGGTCCCCTTCGGGAAGAACACCGGCGTATAGACCATGCCCATCTTTCCCTCGCCCTTGAAAGGCACTTCGAAATCGCGCTTTCCCTCGGGAACGAGGTTCCCGCCCTGCACCGCGAACCCTAGCGCAAGCAGCCACACTAAGGCCAAGCCCGTCTTAGTCGTCCTCATTGCCTACTCCCAAATGATAAAATAGACCTGTTTTATCAAAACTTCGTCACCTAATGACGACGCAAAAGCCGGAGGTCTTCGACGTCGCCCACAGCTCGGTTCCGTTGTTGCGAAGCTCAAGCGAGCCGACACCTGCGCCCTTGACGAACGTCATCTCGCCCATCGACGTTCCACTCGTGAGAATGCACTGCGCCGTCTTCCACTTTCCGCTCTTGATCTTCGCGTCAACCGTCACCGGCCCACCGCCCACAGTTCCCGCCACGGTCAGGCAAGAGGCAACGCCGTCAACCACCGTAACGGCCAGTTTCGCGCCGTCGGCGAAAGTAACAGTATTCGTGATGCCGCCCGACCCGCCAAGCGCCGCGCCCGCCGCAACATTCACCGCACCCTGCATCACCGCACCGTCAAGGATGACCGTACCGGCGTTGATGTTGAATGCATTGTTGACGGAAATCGTGCCACCAAACCTCTGGGATCCGCTGCCAATCTTGTAAACATAGTTGAAGTCCTGCATCACTCCGTCGAAATCGCCATCCGCATTGTTGTCGCCAACATCAAGATCAATGTTGTAACTTACGCGTTTGATCGTGCCGTCGCCATAAAGACCGTTGATTACCGGATGAACAATATCCGCCCCCTTACTTGAACCATTGAAACCAAGGACGCCCCTCACATAAACGTCACCTGTCCGTTCTGCGCAGGGCAGCACTTTGCATTTCATCCCAATGAATACCGTTCCGTTTACATACGTGTCGCCGGTGTACGAGCAGTCGGCGGACATGGTGATTCCGGCATTCTGTGTCGTTGCCAAAGAAAACCATGTAAGAGCAACGCCGCGACTTCCGCTAATCGGGGATGACCAAGCTGTACTTTTCCCATTCGCGTATGAAATGCACCCCCTGCGGGTTCCAAAATCGATTGGAACGGAAACGGAAACGACAGGGTTTGCATTTCGATGGTATCCCACGAGAACCTGACCGCTTGTCACACGGAGAACGGCACCTTCACCGCCGGACAACGTCGATGGAGTCGAGCCAGCCCCTCCCTGAAGGACAACCGAGTTAACTGTAACATCGCCGGAAACCTCAACTGATGCACCATGCGCCACAAGAAGATTCTCGCGCCCGGAAGTCACGTCAGCAATAGACGTAACGTATTCTGTCGAAAAATCCAGGGGGCGCACACCGGTCGTTGTATCGTATGTGGCGAGAGAAGTGTCATAGGCATATCCGAGAATACTGGTATTCCCGTATGTGGGCGACGCAATCACATTTGGCAGAACCGGACATTCAGTTCCGCCAGTGCCGCCAACAGTCTCTGGCTTATGCACAAAAAAGACGTTGGCGACCCCTGCGCCTGGGGTTCCTCCAAGCCCAGCGCCGCGGAATCCCAGCAGAGCGTCGTTTGTTACGGATAGCCCGTCGGCAGTGAACGAGGATCCTGCCGTGCCGGCGACTATAGAGACAAGCTTAAGGGCGCCGCGACTTCCGTCAACAATCAGTAGCCCGTCTATGCTGTCAGCGGATGCCACAGTTGGACCTCCCTTCACTTCCAATTCTTGTCCACTGAAAACAACATTTTTGGCGCGAACCGCCCCCAACCCCATAATAGTGTCGTTCTTGCTGCTGTCGAACTGAAGTTTCGTACCGTAAAAATCGAGATTGCCGTCAATCGTGGCGTCAGAATACCTCAGCGACACGACTGGTGCAGTCGAACTAATTTCAAGGTCTCCATTCGTAATGCTGTTTGCAAAAACATAGCCCGCAGTGCCACTTAGCGTGAATTTGCGCTTTGCCGCCCCAAGATCGAGAAGAAACTTGCGACCCGCGCTTTCGTTTCCAAAGCAAATCACCCCCTTCGTTGCCGACGGTGCAAAGGCCATATTTCCAGGGACGAACCATGTTGCGTTCCGCGAACCATCGCCGACAAACGTCAAGTTTGCCTCGTTGGAATGCTGAAATGAGAACGCACTAGACCAGTCCTGTCCCAATTTGATGTATTGCGTCACTTTGGCGCTTCCAAGCCCAGTGCCGAACACGCCATTTATGTCGCCGTCATCCCAATTCGCGGTATCGAAGAAATCATGCGCATTGTTTATCTTGTCGGCCCATGTCGTCTGCGTCCAGCCAGTTCCTGCCAAGGCGCGTGAGGCGAACACGCCCGCGAATGTGCCCACTAGGAGCGCGATTGCCTTGAACGTAATTTTCATCTTTGTTCTCCTTTTGTATGTTTAAGCGTTTGCGGAAATCTTTTCGGGACCATTCGTGCGCCGCACAAGCGACTCTCGTTCGACGAACTCCACCGGCACGGAAATCGTCGCGCACGGGGCCGACGGCCGTTCGATGCGCGAGACAAGCGCCTTCACAGCCGACTTCCCTATCGCGGCGAAATCCTGCCGCACGGTCGTGAGTGCAGGAGTCGTCCATTCCGCGATCGGATCGTCGTCGAAGCCAACGAGCGAAATGTCGCCGGGAACCGACAGCCCCATGTCGGCGAGCGCCCTCATCACATGGCGCGCGATCGCGTCGCACGAGCAGAACACGGCCGTCGGACGGTCTTTCTGGCGAACAATCCGCCCCACGACATCGCGGATTTCGTCCGCCCATTCGGAAAAACGGTCTTCGCCCTTGATGTCGTACTTGCGCGGCTTCTCCCCTGTCAGTTTCACGACGAGCTTCGAAAAACCGTCCCAGCGCGTACGCACTGTATCCGCCACGAAGTCGCCGACGAAGGCAAGCCGGCGATGACCGGCGCGAACGAGGCGCTCCGCGACAAGCCGCCCGCCAAGGTCGTTGTCGGAAAGGACGCAGTCGACGCCGCTCCTCGCGTTCAGCTTTTCGTCAAGCACGACGAGAGGGAAGCCCTTCGCGGCGACGGCGCGAACCGCATCGTCGAACGCCTCGCCGTGCTGGGAGAACACGACCGCGCCAACGGCGCCGGAATCGGGAAGCACGGCGATTTCGTCAAGAAGCGTCTTCATGTCGCCGCCGGCGTCCCTGAGCTCGACGTCGACGCCGATCTTCGCGGCCTCGCGCCTGACTGCGCTCGCCGCCTTTATCGCAGGATCCCAGAGGAAGTTGCCGGCGATGAAGCGCCAGCGTCGCGTGACGGCGTCCTTCTCGCGGACGAAGAGCCCCACGCCCGCGCGGCGCTCGACAAGCCCTTCCGCAACAAGCGCGTCAACTGCCTTGCGCACAGTCATGCGCGTTACGCCGCACTCGGTAGCCAATGCGACTTCAGTGCCGAAGGGCTCGCCCGGCCTCATTGCGGCGACACGCTCGCGAAGCACATCCGCGATGCGCGCGTTGAGCGACGGCCGCCCCCTAGATTTCACCTTCTTCTCCATGACGAGGGCAGATTACCACAAATCTGCCTCGCCCGTCAATCAGAAATTATACATGTATAAAAATAAATCCCCCGCCAAAGCGGCGCCGATCACCGCGACAGACTCCATGCAGGCACTCTATCACAAATCCCCATCACAGAAATAGCTCTTCACATCCTCCCACCAGGTGCGCTCAGGCCAGAGATGCTCTGGCAGGCGCTTATAGCCGTGCGGCGACTGCCAGTTTCGCGGTGCATACCAGTTCACGGCGATTTCCTGACGGTAGACAATTACCAACACGATAGCCGCCAACAAAACTGCCGCGGAGGCAACAACGCACTTCTTGTGATTGCGCCATACTTCCCGGAA
>JAFYQC010000102.1 GCA_017547265.1 Kiritimatiellia bacterium
CATCGTTGAACCGCAGCAAACTCCACTGCCTCACCTTTATGTCGCCTCTCATTCCTTGCTCCTCCTGTCCGGCTCCATGGCATTCGCGCCGACGTCCGCATTCTCGACTATCGCCTTCAACGCGATCGAGAAGGCGCAGTCCTCGCCGTACTCGGCGTCGACGAAGCGCAGGAGCTCGCGCTTGCACTTCGCTCGCGCCTTCGCATCGCCCCACGTCGCCTTCAGCGACTGCGCGAACGCAATCACAGCCTCTTCAAAATCAGAGCTCATCTGACACTCCTCATTATCATCGTCGTCATTTGCCCACCTCCTGTTTGCGCTTGCACTGGCAAGCGGTTTTTGATATGTTGTTTCTCTGTCTTACAGAGCAGCAATTTGACGCGGCGGCAAAAGGTGTGATATACTACTCGCCACAAAAACGGAGAAAGAGGATGAACAACCTGAAAGAGAGAACCTTCAGGATAGATGGCGAACTGGCTCGTCGCGCCACGCGCAAACTGCATCGATATGGAATGACGCTTGACGACGCGCTTGCAAAAACATTGACCTACATCGTCACTGTCCGTGGCAATCCTTTCGCCCAGACGACCTCAAGCGAAGAGCCTGGTGCACTTCTGCTCGGCTCGTTTCGGGAAGCCGAGATGATGGAAAACGGAATGCTCCCCAAGCAGAATTTCACCAGCATCGAAGAGCTGTTCGCCGATTGCCGTTCATGAGAAGCATTAACCGCACCTCTGCGTTCAAGCGGTGCTTCAAGTTGCTTGAACGTCGGCACTGGGACTTGACTAAACTCGGGAACGTCATATTAAAGCTCGCCAACGATGCACCAGCATCCGAACTGTTCAAGGATCATCCGCTGTCGGGCAATTTCGTCGGAAAACGAGAATGCCATGTGACAAGCATAACAGACAACTGGATTCTCGTTTATCACAAGACAGACAATAATGAGTTGTATCTACACGCCACCGGCACGCATAGCGACGTGTTCGGGGATTAGTTAAGTCTACATAGGCTAATCGCCCGACCAGCGGCGGGCTCGGCGGCTATTGCTTAAGACGGTCGTATGCTCGATGGACTTCGCCAGTGCGCTTGTTGAGAATGAGGCCATGCCCCCTAGACACATACTCATTGCGCGGCCAAAGGCAGAAGATTAGCACGGCGAGAAGGACGCACAGCACGGCCCAGCGGAAAACAGGATTCTTGACGAGATCAGGGAGAGAAATGTTTTGAAAAATTGGCTTCATAGTGCGCACTCCTGGTCCTTAGATTCAACTCTGAATCATATCTATGCCTGGAATTCTGTCAAACCAGAATTGCAATTGATTGCTGAGTTCTTTCACTACTTCCTCGTTGTAATTATCCATATCGTTTTGCGACAACTCAATATACAGCCATTGAGAAACTAAGAAAACATTGACTATGAAAGTATCGCCATTGGCAATCTCCATTAAACCATCGTACTTCTCTTGAGGAAATTCACAGACATATTCAAGTGCTCGTTTCGACGCTTCATAAATCTCTGGAAAAGAAATTAAAATCTTGATCGAGAGACTACGAAGTTTTCTGCTGTTTTGTTCGTCTCCATAGGTTATGCAATACAGATAAAGAAGCGCTGCGGATGACAAACAGGATATTCCATCAGCTACACGGCAGTTTGCAAGGTACGGATACTTAACAAGCATACCGTCACTGACAAGACACAAACCATTGGCCTTTATAAGAAAGGCAAATTGGTCTTTCGTGAACATTGGGCGTGATGGCCTATCATCTCGCCGTGAACCACAGAACAACCTCTTAATGTCTTGCCAGAGTTTCATTTTACTAATCCTTGAATCATCCGCAGGCGAAAGCTGGTTGAGACTCAAGCGCCGCGACGCGCGCTTTGAGGGCGCGGATCTCGGCGAGCAGATCGGAATCGGGTTGCGGCGCAAGTGCCGCAGCGCGGGACGACTTGTGCACGGTCGAGCGCGGCGACTGGATCGGCGCGGCGACTTGCGCGGCGTCGCGCTCATCGGAGAGGCCGAGAAGCCCATCGGATGTCACATTGAAAAATCGACACAAATCTATGATAACTTGTGCTCCTGGCACCGACTGGCCCTTTTCGTAGACGTTCCAGTTTTGCGGCATAATTCCAACGCATGAAGCAGCTTGGCGTTGTGACATATCACCGCGAAGCTCCTTCATTCGCTCTCCAATTTTGTTTTCATTTTCTTTTCGCATACGTTCCTCCGTTTCAAAAATTTGCGGCAACCCCATTGACTAACGACATAAATTTATGATACAATTCCCGCCGTTGCTCTGTAAGACATTGCAACATTACTAATAATTCCCAATATATCAGCACTATTTCGCGGCGATGGCGTAATTTATGGTGTATCAATTACACCATTAGTTCTGACGGCCAAACTACCTGCCTCGCCGTATCCTAGCGAAAGCGGGCGTTTGGCCAAAACAAAAGCCCCGGCGTCTCCACCGGGGCTTGCGCATGTCTAAGAGTCGATTCTACTCGCTCTTCTTCACCTCGATTGCCGGCATGGGTATGATTTCGAGCGGCGTTATGCCGGTCAACTTGTACGGGTCTGAATAGTAGCGGTCGATTGTCTCGCGCCGGTCGCCGCTCAGCGCAACAGCCGCGTCGACGCCATGCTCGCGCCTTACCGTGTCGACGCAAAGCTTTCGGAGTTCGTAGACCGCCTTGTTCCAGTCTTCCATCCCACACGCCTTGCGCATTGACTGATTGAGCCGGTCGAAAACCGACCTCGGCGCTTCGATAATAGTCTTACCTTCCCGGAGCCGATCGCCTGCAACCGCGCAAATCTGCTCCCAGAGCGCGGCGCTGATTGGCCAGTCCACGCGCCGGTTGCTCGACTCAAGCGTCTTGTGCGGCCTGTAGACGAGGTGCACATGCGGATCGTCGGGGTACTTGACAAAGTTCTCCGCCGTCAGGCGCGCGACATCATTCGGCCGCACGGCGAGCTGCGCGACAATTGACGCGGCGAGATAGAGCCTCTTGTCTTCTTCCTTCGCGAGCCCGGCGTACCACACCTCGATTCTTGCCTTCATTTCAGGCGACAGCATCTTGTATTCAGGC
>JAFYQC010000103.1 GCA_017547265.1 Kiritimatiellia bacterium
CGCAAGGACGCGCGAATCGGCCATTTCTCGCGGGCGAGCACCGTTGCGGCGAAGCAAGCCGCACGATGTCAGGCAAACCAGCACAGCACAGGCAACGCTATGCCTCCGCTATGCGAGGCCGACTTGGAGTGAGGGAGAGGCGTCGGCGCGAAGAGCCGCGTCGCCAGACACGTTTTGCCGGTAGAACGCGAGGCCCGCCACCATCGCGCCGTTGTCGCCCGTGAACTTCGGCTTCGCCATCAAAAGCGGCACATGTGCCGCGGAGCAGACTTTGGTCAAGACGGCGCGAACACGGCTGTTGAGCGAAACGCCCCCGCCGAGGACGAACGCCTTGTAAGAGCCGCGGCGCAATGCTGCGCGAGTGCGGTCTGCGATTGCCTGGACGATCGCCTCCTGGTAGGACGCGACGACATGCGCAACTTCGGGCGTGACATCATAGCCGCCAAAGTCCTGCACCCCTTCCTGCGACTCGACGAGCGAAGGATTGTGCTGGACATGCCTAAGGAGCGCAGTCTTGAGACCGGAGAACGACACGCAAAGCTCCGCGGGAAGCCCCGCGAGCGCCGTCACGCCGTCGCGCGGGCGCCCTTTCGGGAATGGAACAAGCGGCTCGCTCGGGAAGCGCTCCCGATAGGCCGCGGAGATGCGGTCGATCTTAAGCCCTCCTGGATAGCCGAGCCCAAGCAGCTTCGCGGCCTTGTCGAACGCCTCGCCCGCAGCGTCGTCAAGCGTCTCGCCGATGACCTCGTACTTGCCGTATTCAGGCATGTCGATCCACACCGTGTTTCCGCCAGAGACGGCGAGTCCGAGCATGGGGCCGATTTCCCGCGGGTCGGAGAGCTGCGCCGCCGCGTCGTCAGGCGAGTCGTAGATGAAAGGCGAATGGAGATGCGCCTCGATGTGGTTGACGGCAATCAGCGGAACGCCAAGGGATTTCGCGAGCCCCTTCGCCGCGTTGAGCCCGACGATCAGCGCAGGCGCGAGGCCTGGGCCGTAGGTAACTGCGACTGCATCAATCCGATTGGGCGAGTGGGCGAGTGGAGGAGTGAGGGAGTCAAGGGCCGAGCCAATAACCTGCGATATCTTCTCAATGTGCGCGCGGGAGGCGATTTCGGGAACGACGCCGCCGTAGGGCTGGTGCAGCGGGATCTGCGTATAGACGACATTCGAGAGGACTTCGCGCCCGTCTTTAACAACCGCAGCCGCCGTCTCGTCGCAACTCGTCTCTATCCCTATGATATTCATTCCCTCACCAACTCCTAACTACTGACCCCTGACTCCTAACTACTGACTCCTGACCCCTGACTACTGACCCCTGACTACTGACTCCTGACCCCTAACTCTTACCAAAACTTCCACCACGGACGGGCGACCGGCTTCACGCCGCCAGATTCCTTGTAAAGCTCCTTCACGCGCTCGGAGCCCGCCGTCTCAGGATCTCTCACGTACTCACGCTTGTGGAGCTCGAGCGCGTCTGGAAGGCTCCAGAACTCGGAGCGGCGGAAGCTATCGCGGTCGCAGCAGTGAATGACTATGACCTCGCCTGTGCCAAGCACCGAAAGGGTCGGCTTCCTGAATCGCATCAGCGGGCCGAGGTCGGTCGTCGTCCACTTGCGAGACACGGATCCTTCGTCGCGAGCAGCAAGGAAGAGATGCTCGGTGTTCTTGCGGCTCCAGGAGAGAAGCTCGAATTCGCGGCGCAGCCCTTCCGCGTTCTTGAACATCTGAAGCGCCCCTCCCACCTTCATGCCGGGCACGACGGAAAACGCGCGGAGCTGCCCTTCGTAGCGGATGCCGCCATGCAGGAGCACCGGCTTTGCAAGATACTTGCCAATGGCCCTCAGTGCATAATGGTCGCCGAGGAAGGTCTCGAGTTTCTGCCCTTCATTCGAATCAAGACTGAAGCGCGAAACAAAGGCACCCTTCCCGATCTTGTCAAGCTGCACCATGCTCCCCGAGTTGAACACCTCGATGAAGAGCTTGTCCTTGGAGCTAGGATACCCGACGCTGATGCTTTCAGGCGAGGAGTTCGCGACATCCACTACGGCGCGGATGCGCTCACCGGCGACATAGTCGATGTTGTCGAGCTTGAGGTCGACCGATATCTCCACCGTCTCGGCGAAGAGACCCGTCGCGCAGCCAATGGCAAGCGCTGCAAAAACTGTCTTCTTCATGGTTTGTCTCCTATGTTCAGCTCCAACCCGTCGTAGGCAGGTTCGACATTCGTACCGGCGAGCCGCGCAAGCCAGTCCTCGTGCGTCAGGTCGTGGCACATGTGGACAAGATACGCCCTCTTCGGAGCAATCTGGTCGAGATATCCGAGCGCCCGCTCGAGACTCAGGTGAGTCGGATGCTGGCGCTCGCGAAGGCAGTTGAGCACCATGACATCTACGCCCTTGACGCGCTCAATTGTCTCGTCGGGCAGCACATGGCAGTCGCTCACATATGCAATGCGGTGCGAGCCCTCGGAGAAAAGGTATCCACAGCAGGGAAAGCCATGCTCTACTTTTAGCCGCGCAACCGCCATGCCGCCAACCGAAAACGAATCCGCATCCGAAAACTCGACCATCGGGCGGTAGAGTCCGTTCTTTCCGCCCTCCGTGCCGATGTATGGAAATATCTTGTGCATCTGCTCAATCGTCTCGCCCATCGCGTGGCAGACGATAGGCTTGCCAATGATTCGGTAGGGAAGCCCACGATAGAGCGGGTCGCCTGGTTCGCAAGGAACCTTCTCGCCGTTTATCGTGTTGAAGCGGCGGATGTCGTCGAACGCCGCGACATGGTCCATGTGCGCATGGGTGAGCGCAACGGCATCGACTTTGGATATGCCGTACTCGAGACACGCGAGCCGAAGCTCTGGCGGCGTGTCGACGAGAAGCGCCGCGCCGTCAGACGCCGTGACGTATGCGCCGCAGCGCCGGCGGCGGTCGCGCGGATCGGGCGACGTGCACACGCGGCAGCCGCAGCCTATCTGCGGAACGCCGACGCTGGTGCCGGTGCCTAGGAATCGGAATGTCATCTTGGCTAGATATTATACCAAAAGCGGCCTGGATTATGGTACAATATGCGGCATGAA
>JAFYQC010000104.1 GCA_017547265.1 Kiritimatiellia bacterium
ATGTTCGGCCGCGCGATGGGCATCGGCAAGGGCATCGTCCCGATGCTTGGCGGGCTTTCGGGGACGATCCTCGATCTCGCTGGAGGACCGGGCGCGTATGCGATACTCATGTGCCAGGCGACTCCGTCCGCGTCATGCGTGACGGTAGACCTAAAGGCGATTGCCGCCGAGGCGAAGGGCTATGTCGAGAAGTTCGGCCTTGGTGGCCGCATCGAGTGCCGCGCTGGCGACTACCACACGGACGAATATGAGCAGGAGGCCTACGATGTCGTGACGATCTTCGGCGCTCTTCACCAGGAGTCGCCGGAGCAGATAGTCGACATCTTGAAGCGCGCGAACAGGGCGCTTAAGCCGGGCGGACGGCTCTTCGTCCTCGACATGATGACCGACGCGACGCACACCGCGCCAAAGTTCTCGGCTCTCTTCGCCGTAAACATGGCGCTTACGACCGAGAACGGCTGGGTGTTCTCCGACGAGGAACTTAAGGGCTGGATGCGCGAGGCGGGCTTCACTCCCGGCGAGACGCGTCCTGTTCCGCCGCCGATGCCGCACTGGCTCGTCGAAGCGGTGAAGTGAGATGGCGGCGAAGGGCGGAGCCGTCGGTTTTTTCGATTCAGGGCTCGGGGGGCTTTGCATTCTCGATGCCTTTAAGGCGCTCTGCCCGCACGAGTCGACGATATACATCGCGGACTCAAAGAACTGCCCTTACGGGAACAAGCCCGCGGCGGAGATAGTCAAGCTTGCAGAGTCGAACACTCGGCGGCTTCTTAGGCGCGGCTGCAAGATGGTAGTCGTCGCTTGCAATACTGCTACGGCCGCTGCGATAGACTTCCTTCGCGAGCGCCATCCAGAGGTGCCGTTTATCGGCATCGAGCCGGCGGTGAAGCCCGCCGCGCTTCGTTCGAAGACAGGCGTCGTCGGCGTGCTTGCGACTGCGGGGACTTTCGGCGGGCGGCTCTACAACGAGACGAAGGCGAAGTTCGCCAAGGACGTCACGGTAATCGCCACCGTCGCCGACGAGTTTGTTGAGCTAGTCGAGCGCAAGGAGATTTCTGGTGCGGCTGCAGAGCGCGTCGTTCGCGCGAGAATCGAGCCGCTCCTAAAGGCCGGTTGCGACAAGATCGTCCTTGGCTGCACCCATTTCCCGCACCTGAAGCCGCTCATCGAGAAAATCTGCGACGGCCGCGCCGAGGTGATCGATCCCTCCGATGCTGTCGCCCGTCAGGCAAGGCGCGTCCTTTCCGCGCGCGGCCTTGCAGCACCTGCGTCCGCGAAATCATCGCACATCTTCATCCGCACATGACGCCGGCAGAGTTTATCGATGACCCTAACTGGGCGGACTTCCTTCCCGAAATGGACAGGGCGCCGCGCGTGCGTGCGCTTCCTACGCACGAGGACTGCTCGCGCATCGACTGCGAGTCTGCCGCGATGCACCTGAGGCGCGGCGGAACGCTTGGACGCATGGACGGCTACGAGGAGCGCCCTGGGCAGATCGACATGCTCTCCGCAATCGTCCGCGCGTTCAACTCGCGCGAGCATCTGATGATAGAGGCGGGAACAGGCGTCGGGAAGTCGCTCGCATATCTCGTCCCTTCGATCCTCTGGGCCGCGACGAACGATACGCCAGTCGTCGTCTCGACTGCGACGCGCAACTTGCAGAGCCAGTTGATCGGCTCTGACATTCCGCGCGCTCTTGAAATCCTCGGTGACGGCGCGGCGAAGTTCAAGGTCGCGCTTTTGAAGGGTCGCGCAAACTACCTCTGCCTCCGCGCCGTTGGCGACTTCTTCGCACCAGGGTTCTGGACGATGTCGAAGGAGGAGCAGGACGAGATGCCGCACTTCATCGACTGGCTCAAGTCGACGCCCGACGGCGATCTCGACCAGTACGAGGGGCTTCAGCGCAACTTGCTTGTCTGCCCCGGCGAGGAGTGCAGCGGGAGGCACTGCCCGTTCTACTCGCGTTGCTTCGTCTACCGCGCGCGAAAGAAGGCGGCGGAAGCAGACCTCATAATCGTCAACCACTCGCTCGTTCTAGCGGAAGCGGCTGGCGGCAACGCCGCCATCCTCCCCGCCTACGGGCGTCTCGTGCTCGACGAGGCGCACAATCTCGAGGACATAGCGACAGGCGCCTTGAGCAGCGAGTTCTCAATGCCGGAGCTGACGCGTCTCCTCAATCGGCTCATTCGCCGTGGCAAGGGGCGACATGGCCGTGCGGGCGGAATCCTTGCGTCGGTAGAGCGTCAGCTTGCGAAGGGCGTGCTTGCGGGAACAGACGTCGGCGAACATGTCCGTCGACTTCTCACCGATGCTACGAGTCTCGTAGTGCGTATCGTCGACGCTGCAGACGAGATCCTCGAACTTGCGGAACGCGAGGTGCTTGCCGACCACACGCGCGACATCGTCCGTTACAAGGGGCCGATCGACGTGAAGGACGCGCACCTTCGCTTTGACGACGCTGTCGCGCAGATGGTTACGCTTCTTCACGACCTCAGTGACACGCTCGAGAATTCCGCCGCGCCCGGAGAGCTTAACTTCTGCGCCGATCTCGCAACGCAGGTAGGCGGCATCGCAGAGAGTTTCGTCGCGTTTGCGAACGAGGTCGACTTCGTCCTAAAGGGCGCGGACGACGCGCATGTCTGCTGGGCGGAACGCATGCGGCTCGAGAAGCGTCGTCGCTATGTGCGGCTTGTCGCCGCGCCGCTTTCGGTCGCGGACGCGCTGAGGAAGATGCTCTACGATCTAAAGGACTCGGTCATTCTCTCGTCTGCGACTTTGCGCGTCGGCAACGATTTTAAGTACATGTGCCGACGCCTCGGCTTCTGCGACGCGGCAAATGTGC
The DNA here is from genome assembly GCA_017547265.1 of Kiritimatiellia bacterium. The sequence continues at coordinate 2,840 of JAFYQC010000104.1, forward strand.
CGCCGACGGAATCGCGCTTCCGCTGCCTCACGGCGACTTCTCCGTTCGACTACTTCAGGCAGTGCTTTGTGTTGGCGCCAGACTGCCTGCCCGATCCATCTGCGGATTCCGCCGGATATTCTGTGGCGCTCGCCGCGCTTCTCAAGGATCTCTTCTCTGCGACGAACGGACGCGCGCTCGTCCTTTTCACGAGCTACGAGATGATGAAGGCCGTTGCGGACAACGCGGCGATTTCGCTCGCGGAGTCCGGCATACGCCTGCTCGTGCAGGGCGAGGGGCTTTCCCGCGAGTCGATGACGCAGGCGCTCAAATCTTCCTTGGCACCATGCACCAGCTCGGCGGAGCCGAGCGCAAGCACCAGCGCCGAAGGCGCGCAGGCACCACGCACCCCTACCGTCCTTTTCGGCGCGCAGTCGTTCTGGGAGGGCGTTGATGTCGCGGGAGAGGCGCTTTCGTGCGTCGTCATCGCTCGCCTTCCGTTTGCGCAGGTCGGCGACCCGATAGTCGAGGCGCGTGGCGAGAGGGTCGAGCGCGAGGGCGGTAGTTCCTTCCGCGACTACACGCTGCCCGAGGCGGTGATACGCTTTCGTCAGGGGTTTGGGCGGCTTATCCGCACGAAGCGCGACCGCGGCGTAGTGGTAGTGACCGATCCTCGTCTCGTCACGAAGAACTACGGCGCGGTGTTCCGCAAGTCGATCCCCGCCTCTGTTCACACCGTCGCCTCGCAGGACGAACTTCTCAGCCGCACCAGCGACTTCTTCTGCTTGTGATCGAGTTGATGGCGAGGCCTACGCCCGACCTGCTCGCACCCCGCATAGCGCCCGCTTCGCGGCTCACTTCGTTCGGGGGATACCGACCCGCAGTTTGCGGGCACCCCACCGGCATGATTTTGACGCGCGCGCCTTCACGCGCGCCCTTTACGCTGGTGGTCAAAATCACGCCGGGCCCGCAAACGTGCTCTCGTGCGCCAGTCGGCTCTCCGGCCTCATCGCGGCGGATTTGACGCGCTTCGCGGTATGGGGATTTATGATATAATGCGATACACGATGAAATTGCGCGAAAGCATATGAGGTTTGTGATATGGATGATTTGAAAAAACCGTTGCCAGTCAAGATTGTCGAAGCCCTCGGGTGGGCGTATGTCACGCTGTCGATTCTTGGGACATTGGGAGCCATGGTGGCAGCATGCTGTAACAACAATGGCGTGTTGACTTCACTGCTCGTCATTTTGCTGGGTGGAAGTTTTCCTATCGCTATGTCTTTCGGCATGGTTCTTTCGTTGCGGCGCGGACGTCGCGTATGGTTTATCATGCCGAATTCGATTGTCCTGGTCATTTGTTTGATAGTCGCAGTCGGCATTCTCTGTTATTATGTATCTTCTGGAGCGTTGGTGTTTGGGCTGGTTGCGCTGTTGCTTTTTGCCGGCCCCATCGTCTTGCTGAATCTGCCGGTGTCGACGAGATGGTTCAAGGCGAAAGCGAAAGACGGCCGGCCAGACTCGCTGGGCTGTTTGGGCGTGGGCCTTTTGTTGGTGTTATTCCTTGGTGCTGGTCTTATCGCGCCAAACATCTTCATTTGTTCAACACATGGGAGAACGCGCGCCCAATCTCAAGCGATGGGTATGCGCGGCCGAGGTTTATATATTCTAATGGAGCAGAACTATCGGGATCGCGAATCTGGCAGTGGCTGGATAGACCCATCCTCTTTTTCTAACTCAACGCAGTTCGTCAATGCGCTATGGGCGAAATTAAGCGAGGACAAGAGCCCATGTCCTAATGCGGATGCTTGGTGCATCGCTGTCAATCCGCCGGAAGACGATCAGTTTCCCGTCTTTGTTACTGCGAACCTCGACCCTCGCGAACTCCTGAGTGTACAGGACGAGAATCAGCCTTTGAAGTTGACTTGTCCGAAGAAGTGGGGCGGAACTTGCTTCCGCATCTGCGAAAAGGCGGCGGTGTTTGTTCGAGACAACGGAACCTCGAGTATTGTGAGGAGCAAATATCCTAATCGTTGGAAGATCCTCTTCCCTAACGGCATCCCCAAGCCCGGCCCAGACACCTACTTCCTGACCCCGACTGGTCGCGTGGACTTCGTTGAAAGGCATACACATCCGGGGACAGATCCCGCAGAACCGTTGTAAAAGGACTGTTTGCGTGAGGCGGCGCAGATAAGAAGAAGGGAGCGGAGAAATGAAGATTGAAGCGGAGAAGATGAACGAGCAGGTCGCCACCGAAGAGCTTGTGCGCGAGCTGGTGCGGAACGACGCAAGGCGCGGCGAGTACATGATTATGATGGACGACGCAGACGAGGAGCACTTCGTTCAGGTCGCCTGCGACTATGACGAAGTGGGCGGCAAGAGCGACGGGCGTTTCGACCTCGAATATCGCGATGGCAGAAATTGCTGTCTCTACCATTGCACGCGCCGCGTGAGCGTGGACGAGGTGGAGCGCGTCTTTCTTGACGAGCTGGCCGGACACATCGAGTGGCGCGGCGATTTCGATTGGGAGGCGGAGCAGACCTGCGCGGGCAGTTGGACTTTTTCGCCGACGGCAGGGATGCCGCCAGCCGTAAAGGTTTTGTGCTATGTGGCTGCGGCAATCGCAATTGCTATTGCCGTGCCTCTCATCTCCTTGAAGCTTTACGATGCGATCAAGACAGCGCTGCGGCCGAATGCGGGCATGAGAGATTGGATATCTGTAGGATTCATTGCGCTCTTCGCTTGCTTATTCATCGGTGGCCCTGTGATGCAGCTTGTGAAATGGCTCAAGACACGCGGCAAGACGCGGGAGGCTCACGAGCGGATTATTGCGTCAGAGGGGTTGAGGCTGCGGCGCATACTGCCAAGCGGACTTGCGTTCATGGCGGTTTGGTGCATAGGATGGGACGCAGGCGCATTTTATGGCCTTGTTCCGAAATTTGTAGATGCCGTGCGTGCTTATTCCGAAAAGGGATTCGATGCAATTCTTGTCGTAGGCGTAGTCTTCCCGCTCATCGGCGTTGCGATGACAGTGTATTTCTTCTATCTGATCTGGAAACACATGCGGCCGAGCTACGAGGTGCGGCTTGCGGGTGGGTTGCTGAAAGAGGGCGAACGCGCAACGTTCGAATACCGTTTCAAAGGCGACGCGGAAGAGGTAAAGTCTGTTGCGTTTGCTACGGCGCTTTATGCTCGCCCCGCTGGGGGCAGATGCGGTACGGTGACGCTGGGTGAGGCTCCAGGCGCAGTCAATGACTTAAAGAAGTTTACGCATTCGCTGGAGATTGCGTCCGGCAGTGTGACGTTGGAAATGCCGCGAATCGCCAAAGACTGTCATACTGCCTTCAGATACTATTTCCGCGCCACGGTGGTGTTCAAGAGCGGCCTTTCCGTCGCTTCGTCCTACCGCATACCATTGAAGTGAAGGGAAATAGAGCCAGTGGGGACCCCACGAAACCGTTGTAAAAGGCATGTTTGCGCGTTGGTGTCATCGCGTCGGATTTACCGCGCGCTGTTTTGAGGGATTTGTGATATAATACGGTTCATGATGAAACTGCGCGAGAGATTGTTGAAGAGTGCGATCTGTCTTGTTGCCGCTGTGGTGGTGATGCCGACTATGGCTGATGACACCGCGTTTGCGTTGGATCAGAAGCGCCTTTCGCTGGATCTGGTGCTTCCTGATGCGGCGGGAGCGTTCCCAACCAATGCAAACCCATATTGGGAGAAAGTCTCGCGCGCCGAGTTTACGAATGTCCTGGAGCGCATCTCGAAAATGACGCGGCTCAAGGATCTCTCGCTCGGGGTTCACGCAGAAAGCAAAGTCCCGCTCGATTTGTCCTTCCTTTCGTCTCAGACAAACATGACGGAACTCTGTCTCGGCGGCAATTTGCATATTGGCTCTTTCCGCAAGATTGCGCACCTGCCGCTGGAGCGGTTGGACGGCCGCTACTACTTTGAGTCAAGCGTCTCGCTCGCTGACGAGGACAGTCTCGGCTTGCTGAAATCGCTAAAATCTTTCAGTGCGTGGAAAGACTTTCGGGCAATAGAAAAACTACCGACCAGTCTTGTTTCGCTCGATATGTCGCATTCCCCAGAAGGTGATTACTATGGATGCTTTACAAATCTCGTCAATCTTGAAGAGCTGGAGATGGACACCATATTTCGAAAGGATCAATACATCGACGAGAATGACATTCGTGCCATGAAGAAGCTGAAGCGCCTTGTCCTTAATGGTGGGTACGAATTGGGTAATCTTGGTGTGCTCCGCGAGTGCAAGTCGCTTGAAAACCTTGAGATTGCCTTTTGCGAGTTTCGCCCGCTTGACCTGTCTGTTCTCAATGGACTTCCGATCAAGGAGTTGAAACTCACGTCATGTCTTGTGCATGAGGTAAAGGGGCTTGAGAAGTGCCCGTTGAAGAAGATAAGCATCGACTTTTGCCCGATTGCTTCGCTTGACGACTTCGGCCTTTTCCCGAACGTCCGCATTGTCGAGCTTCGGCGTACAGGCATAAGGTCTGCGGATCGCGATGCCGTCCTTCGTCATTTCCCGCGCATTTGGTCGCTGCTCTATGGAGATTTGATTGAGGGCTTTTGCGATGGAGACAGGAGCAATGAAGTTGTCTGCTTTGGTCCGACAAACATCGTCTTTGCTGCAGGTGGCGACAAGTCGAAGGGGTTGTCCTTCATGGGGTTTGACATGGATAGTTCGATTGTCTATGACAAAGAACTGTGTTCTCTCTGTGAAGTTATCGGCATGTCGGATTGCGTGTGGGTCTCACACTGCGAAATCGCCGTTGGACTTGGGCGGCCGTTCCATGGATTCACGGTCGTTAAACTCGTTGGTCGTGAGGTTGAGCGAATCGGTGACGAGACGTACGATGGACCGGTTGACAGTCTGGAGTTCTTGCGAGAGGATGACGGGGTGGTGTTTGACTTTCCGTCAGAGAAGAAATGGGCGATGGAGATTGCGGCTGAAATGGAAAGAGTCTATGGGGCTACATTCTGCTGGGATGACAATGATGAGACCGCGACGTTTCTGGTTGTGAAGGGAAAATCTGACGCGTTCGATTTCGTTATTTCGAGTTGCGCGGGGAGTTCTGAAACGCATTGCGGCACCGGTGACGAGGTAAGTATAACGCGGCGAGAGTACAGAAATCGCCAGTTTTATGTGTCGCGGCGCGGTTCTGCGGAAAGTGCGCCGGAACAGTTGGGGACAGACCCCGCGGAACCGTTGTAAAAGGCCTGTTTGCGCGTTGGTGACGGCTTGCGCATGCCAGATTTGATATAATGTAGACATGACGACAAAAGACTTTCTGAATGGCATTCGGCGGCGCATCGCGCAGGGAGAGTCTAAAAAAGACATCTACAATCAATACACGATGACCGAATGGGAGTCGTGCGTCACCCGTTTTCTGCCTACACAGGTGTCGCTGCGTAGCCGCAAGAAATGGGGATGG